>JBJTKE010000168.1:0-6426 GCA_046096285.1 Chloroflexota bacterium | reverse complement strand
CCGTGGGATGTCCATGCCGCCCTCCGAGATGCTGCTTCCTCCGGAGATGATCCGGCCCGTCCCGGGCAGCCGGGGCGGGAGGCCGGATCACGCCTGCATGCCAACCAGTCGCCGCAGGACGGTCGGCAGGATGCCGCCGTTGCGGTAGTAGTTGACCTCCACGGGGCTGTCGATGCGGACGACCGCCTCGAACTGCCGGACCGTGCCGTCAGGCGCGGTCGCGCGGACGCCCACCCTGCCCCGGGGCACAAGGCTTTCCACGCCGGTGATGTCATAGGTCTCGTGCCCGGTCAGACCGAGCGTGGCGGCGCTCTCGCCGGGCAGGAACTGGAGCGGCAGCACGCCCATCCCGACGAGGTTGCTGCGGTGGATGCGCTCGAAGCTTTCCACCAGCACCGCCTTGACCCCGAGGAGCAGCGTGCCCTTCGCCGCCCAGTCTCGGGAAGACCCGGTGCCATACTCCTTGCCGCCGATGACGACCAGCGGGGTGCCCGCTTCCTGGTAGCGCATCGAGGCGTCGTAGATGGTCATCTCCTCGCCGCTCGGCAGGTGGACGGTGACGTTGCCCTCCTTGCCCGGCGTGAGCAGGTTCTTCAGCCGGATGTTGGCGAAGGTGCCGCGCATCATGACCTCGTGGTTGCCGCGGCGGGCGCCGTAGGAGTTGAACTCGTAGGGCTTGACGCCGTGGTCGGTGAGGTACTTCGCGGCCGGGCTGGTCCTGGCGATCGATCCGGCCGGCGAGATGTGATCGGTGGTCACCGAGTCGCCGAGCAGCGCGAGCACCCGCGCGCCTCGGATGTCGGAGATCGCTCCCGGCCCGCCCTCGAGATCGCTGAAGAAGGGCGGATCCTGGACGTAGGTGCTGGCCGGGTCCCACTCGTAGAGCGCCCCCTCGGGAACCGGCAGGCCCTGCCAGCGCTGGTCGCCCTCGAAGACCGAGCCGTACTCCTCCCGGTACATCGCGGCGTCCACCCCGTCGGCGATGGCCTGCCGGACCTCCTCGTGGCTCGGCCACACGTCGGCGAGATAGACCGCGCCGCCGTTCCGGTCGTACCCGATCGGCTCCCGGTCGAGATCGATGTCCATCGTCCCGGCCAGGGCGTAGGCGACGACGAGCGGCGGACTGGCGAGGAACGCGGCCCGCACCTGCGGGAGAATCCGCCCCTCGAAGTTGCGGTTGCCCGAGAGCACCGCGGACACGATCAGTTTGTGTTCGTCGATCGCCTCAGCCACGGCATCCGGCAACGGGCCGGAGTTCCCGATGCAGGTGGTGCACCCGTACCCGACGACGTGGAATCCGAGCGCCTCCAGATAGGGCAGCAGTCCGGCCTTCTCGAGGTACCGGGTGACCACCTGGGAGCCCGGAGCAAGGCTGGTCTTGACGTACCGCGGCACATCCAGCCCGCGTTCGACGGCCTTCTTCGCCACCAGCCCCGCGCCGAGCATCACCGACGGGTTGGAGGTGTTGGTGCAGGAAGTGATCGCGGCGATGGCCACCGCGCCGTGGTGGAGCGCCGTTTCGCCGCCCTCCCAGCGGACCGGCGCATGCCCGACGTGGGTCGCGGAGAGCCGGGCGGCGACCTCCGGATCGTTGCCCTCGTTCTCCTCCCGCTGGACCGCGCGCTCGTCCGCTGCCTCGCCGAACACGTCGGCGTACGTGCTCCGGAGCGTCGTCCGGACGCTGCGCAGCGGCAACCGATCCTGCGGGCGGCGCGGCCCGGCCACGCTCGGCTCCACCGAGCCAAGGTCGAGGTCGAGCACGGCGTTGTAGACCGGGTCGGGCGTCGCGTCGGTGCGGAACAGGCCCTGTTCCTTGCAGTACCGCTCCACGAGGTCGATGGTCGCGGCCGGGCGCCCGGTGAGGCGGAGGTAGCGGAGAGTCTCGTCGTCCACCGGGAAGAGACCCGCGGTCGCGCCGTACTCGGGCGCCATGTTGGCGATGGTCGCGCGGTCGGCCAGCGAGAGATTCGACAGCCCGCGACCGAAGTACTCGACGAAGCGGCCCACCACCCCGTGCTTGCGGAGCATTTCGGTGATGGCGAGCACCAGGTCGGTGGCCGTCGCGCCGTTGCGGAGCGCGCCCGACATGCGGACGCCGACCACCCCGGGTTCCAACTGGTACAGCGGCTGACCGAGCATCACCGCCTCGGCCTCGATGCCGCCGACGCCCCACCCCAGCACGCCGAGCCCGTTGACCATCGTCGTGTGGCTGTCGGTGCCGACCAGCGTGTCCGGGAAGGCCACGGTCTGGCCGCCGACGGTGCGAGTGGACACCACATCGGCAAGGTACTCGAGGTTGACCTGGTGCACGATGCCGGTGCCCGGCGGCACCACCCGGAAGTTGTCGAAGCTCTGCTGCGCCCAGCGCAGAAGCGTGTACCGCTCCTGGTTGCGCTCGTATTCGAGGTCCACGTTGCGGGCGAACGCGATGGTGGAGCCGTACTGGTCGATCTGCACCGAATGGTCGATCACCAGGTCCACCGGCACCAGCGGATTGATCCGGGTCACGTCGCCGCCAACGCGGGAAACCGCCGACCGCATCGACGCGAGGTCGACGACGCAGGGCACGCCGGTGAAGTCCTGGAGCACCACCCGACCGGGCAGGAAGGGAAGCTCGATGTCGGCGGCAGGCGCTCCGGCAGGCCGCGGCCGCCAGCCTGCGACCGCCTGCACCACCGCCGCGTCCACGAACTCCCCACCCGCGTTGCGCAGCAGGTTTTCGAGCAGGATGCGCACGGTGAACGGCAGCGCATCGAGATCGGCGAGACCTTGCTCGGCAAGCGCCGCAAGGCGGTAGTAGGCGACGCGGTCGCCGCTGGCCGTGGTCAGGGTCGCCCGCGCCCCGAACGGATCGGGGGGCAGGCCGTGCTGGCTGTCCGTCATGGGAAATCGCCCTTCCGTGCGGCGGGAGCCTCCGGGGCGGTCAATGGCCCCGTTCCCGGCGCTCGCCTCGTGAAATCCAACGATGGGAGTATAGCCGAGGCACCACGCCGCCCCTCCCGGATACCGCCGGGCCAACCGCCGGGAAGTGACCCGATTGCGGGCGCCATCCGCCGGTGCTAGCCTCACCCCGCATCGGCAAGGGGGACCGCGTGGACCGCTCCGGCATCACCTTCGATTTTCACGATACGCTCGCGCACTGCGACCGCTGGTTCGACCTCGAGGTGCGGCATCTCGTCTCCGCCTACCTGCGCTGGCGGGCGGCGGCGGCGGGTCTCGCCTTCGATGAAGCAGCGGGCGCCGACGCCGACGCCGCCTACCGCCGCCTGCGCCTCGCGATCATGGACCACGGGCGCGAGGAAACCGCCGAACGCTGCGTCGCCATCGTGCTGGACGAACTTGGGTTCCCGGCCGAGCCCGGCCCGATTGACGCTGGCGTCGAACACCTGATGCGCGGCGCCCTCGCGGACGCGGCCCCAACCGCCGGAGCGGTGGCGACCGTCACCGCGATCGCGGACGCAGGCGTCCCGCGCGGCAGCGTCTCGTGCGCGGTGCACCATCCGTTCCTCGAGTGGACCCTCGAGCGCTTCGGCATCCGGGACCGCTTTTCGCACATCACCACCTCCGCGAGCGCCGGGTACTACAAGAGCCGCCCCGAGATCTACTGGCATGCAACCGATCACCTGGGTCTCGACCCGGAGCGCACCGTGCACATCGGCGACAGCGCCAGGTGGGATGTCGCCGGGGCGCGCCGGGCCGGGCTGCGCCCGGTCTGGCTTCGGCGACATGCCGAGACGGTGAACGACACGGGCATCGAGCCCGAGTTGGTGATCGGGAGCCTCGAGGGCGCTGCGCCAGCCATCCTCGGCCTGCTGCGCCCGGGGGCCGCCACGTGAGCCAGAACGCCGGGCCGGCCATCCGCTTCGACCTGTTCTCCCTCTTCCCCGCCATGCTCACCGGGCCGTTCGAGGAATCGATCCTGAAGCGGGCGCGGGCCGCCGTGCAAATCGGGATCGCAGTCCACGACATCCGCGACTGGACCCGCGACCGGCATCGCACCGCGGACGACACCCCCTACGGCGGCGGCGCCGGCATGGTGATGCTGGCCCCGCCGATCGTCGAGGCCGTGGAGGCGACCCTCGGCCCGGACCTGCCCTCGGCCCGCGTGCTGGTCATGGCGGCAGGAGGGCGCACCTTCACGCAGGCGCTGGCCCGGGACCTCGCCTCCGAGCGGCGGATCGCGATCGTCTGCGGCCACTACGAGGGCATTGACCAGCGGGCCGTGGAGGCACTGGCCGCCGAGGAGGTCTCGGTCGGCGATTACGTGCTGACCGGGGGAGAACTGCCCGCGGCCATCGTGGTGGATGCCGGTGCCCGCCTGGTGCCCGGCGTCATCGACGCGGCGTCGATCGCCGAGGAATCGCACGCCGGGGGCCTGCTCGAGTATCCCCACTACACCCGCCCGCGCAGCTTTCGGGGGGTGGACATCCCGGAGGTCCTGCTCAGCGGCCACCACGCGCGCATCGCCCGCTGGCGGCGCGAGCAGGCGATCCTGCGGACCGCTCGCCTCCGGCCGGACCTCCTCGACCGGGCGGCGCTGACGCCGGATGAGCGGGACCTCGCCGCCAGGGTCGCCCGGAAGGAAGACCGAACCTCGGGTCAGGAATAGGGAGCGGAGGCCTCCATCGCCCGCCAGACCCGCAGGCTGGAGAAGTCGCGTTCGGCCACCGCCCGCAGGTAGTCGCCGAGCAGGCCTTCGAGATCGTTCCAGATGCCCTCCGGGATTTCGAGCCGGGCGACAGCCGGCAATCCCTCCCGGTCGAGCAGGCGGAGCACCTTCTGGGTCGGCAGCGGGAAGCGCCGCACCCCCGAGCCGGCGCCGTGGCAGAGCGGGCACAGCGCCCCGCCGAGGCGGCTGCTCCACGCGTTGTCCTCGGCCAGCAGGGCGTTGCCGCAGGACACGCACTCGTAGAGCGATGGGCGGTAGCCCAGCATCTGGAGCAGCGCCCACTCATAGTGGCGGGCCACCAGCCACGGGGACACGCCCTCCGCCAGCAGGCGCAGGGACCTCGCGAGGAGGTGGTAGGCCTGCTCGTGCTCCTGACGGTCCTCGGTCAGCCGGTCCATGACCTCGGCCATGTGCGAGGCGTGGCCAAGCGCCGCCAGGTCGGAGCGCAGGAGCGGGTGGGCGTCGATGGTCTCGGCGTCGCTCACGACGTCGAGGTCCCGGCCGCGGGCGAGCAGCAGGCGGCATCGCGTGAAGTACTCGAGATGGGGGCCGAGCCTGCTCAGCGGCTTGCGCGCGCTCTTGGCGATCACCCGCACCTTGCCGCGGCGCCGGGTGAAGAGCGTCAGGATGCGGTCGGCCTCGCCGTAGTCCATCCGGCTGAGCACGATCGCTTCGGTGCGGTAGAGGCGCTCGTTGAGGGGAATCGCTTGGCGTTCGGTCACGGGCGGCCCGGCTCCCGCGGCAGGCTTGACGTTATGTCGACAGTGTAGCACCGGGGAGCAATCGGGCAGCGGTACCGGGGTCGGCCGCCGCCCGAAAATTGACCGGGTTTCGGCCCGGTGGTACGGTTGCTGCCATGAGCGCGGACATCCCCCTTCTTGCCGCATTCGTCGCCGGGATGGTCTCCATCGTCTCCCCCTGCGTGCTGCCGCTGCTTCCCATCTACCTTGCCCACCTGGCCGGCGTCTCGGTCGGGCAGGACGATGCCGCCGCCCGCCGCCGCGTGCTCGCCAACGCCGCCGCCTACGTGCTCGGCTTTTCGGTCGTGTTCGTGATGCTCGGCGTCGCCCTCGGCGCGGCGGGAGCGCTGGTCGATACCGGGGCGTTTTTCGCCGGCAACCGGTTCTGGCTGGTGCGGCTCGGTGGCGCGCTGCTGATCGTGCTCGGCCTGCACCAACTGGGGATCATCCGCATTCCCCTCTTCGAGCGCGAGCGGCGGATCGCCACCGACGGCCTCCCGCCAGGTCAGCTCACGTCCTCCTTCGCCATCGGCATGACCTTCGGCGCAGGCTGGTCGCCCTGCGTCGGCCCGATTCTCGGGGCCATCCTGACGATGGCCGCCGGCCAGGGCAGCGTCGAGCGGGCGGGCGTGCTGCTCGCCGCCTACGCCGCCGGGTTGGCCGTTCCCTTCCTGCTGGCGGCCGTCGCCTGGGGGTCGTCGCCGGGTGTGATCCATGCGCTCAACCGGCGGCTCGGCCTTGTCACCAGCGTGAGCGGCGGCGTCATGCTGGCCATCGGCGCGATCATGGTGCTCGGCCTGTACCAGCAGTTCTTCGCGCGGCTGGTCGCTATCTCCCCGTGGGTTCCGTGGGAACCGGGGCTGTAGGGGCGCGCGCGCGATGACCCACGCCGCCTCCGCCCGACCCGCCGCCCGCCGCCCCGCCTACGAGGCGTGGGTGGATCGCGTCTGGCGATTCTTCACCTCGGTGAAGGCAGCCATCTGGGAGATCGCGCTGCTGGCGGCGTTCGTGCTTGCC
>JBJTKE010000167.1:0-1814 GCA_046096285.1 Chloroflexota bacterium | reverse complement strand
CAACATGAACAACCGCATCCAGCGGCTCAACCCGGACGGCAGCGCCGGCGAGATCTGGAACACCCAGACCTTCGACGACAAGGGCATCGACTCCCCGGCCGGCATGGCCGTGGACAGCGCCGGCGACTTCTACGCCACCGACACCTTCAACCACCGGGTGATGAAGTTCAGCCGCCTCGTCGAGTGAGGCGAGGATTCGAGGGGGCGGCAACAGCGGCGGGCCGGCGCCATCCGCGCGCGTCGTCGCCCGGGACCGGCGCGGGTCCCGGCCGGAGCAGCGGCGGGCGGGCCGCCGGCGGCCTGCCGGCGCGAGGCAGGCGGGCCGCGATCGCGTGGGTTGGCGATAATGCGCCGCGGGCCGTCCTGCCGCCGGTCCGTGCGTGTCGCCCGTCGCCCAGGAGGACCGATGCTCCCGTTCCGCCCGAACGAACCCGCCTACGCCGGCGTCGGCGTCACCTTCTGCCGGGTGCCGCTGGCCCTGGATGACGCCGCGCTGGAAGGGGCGGACATCGCCATCCTCGGCGCGCCCTTCGACGACGCGGTATCCAACCGGCCGGGCGCCCGGTTCGGCCCCCGCGCGATCCGCGCCGCCGACGATCTCGGGTGGCCCCCGAAGCGCCCGCACATGGACCTCGGCATCGATCCCTTCGCCTCGCTGCGGGTGGTCGACCGGGGCGACATCGACGCGGCGCCGGGCGATCTCGCGGTCACCCACGAGCGCCTCCGCGCCGCCATCGCCGGGATCATCGCCGCCGGGGCCATGCCGCTCGTGCTCGGCGGGGACCACTCGCTCAGTTTCCCCACCCTGCAGGCGCTCGCCGCCGCCCACGGCACGGACGGCTTCGCGGTCATCCACTTCGACACCCACACCGACACCGGCGCGGACGTGCTGGGCGTGACCAACTCCCACGGCACCCCCTTCTACCGCGGCGTGGAGGAGGGCGTGCTGGACGGCTCCCACATCTTCCAGATCGGCCTCCGCGGCGCCTGGCCCGGCCCCGCCGAGTTCGACTGGATGCGCACGCGCGGGTTCCGCTGGCGCACGATGGACGAGTGCCTGGACCGCGGCCTGGACGAGGTGATCTACGAGGCCATCGACTGGGCCAACAGCACCGCGCCCCGCGTCTACCTCACCGTGGACATCGACGTGCTGGACCCCGCCTATGCCCCCGGCACCGGCACCCCCGAGCCGGGCGGGTTCACCACCCGCGAGCTCCTGCACGCCCTTCGCAAGATCGCCCGCGGGGTCGATCTCTGCGCGATGGATGTGGTGGAGGTCTCCCCGCCCTACGACGTCTCGGACCTCACCGCGCTCGCCGCGAACCGGATCGTGCTCGAAACCCTCAGCGCCATCGCGCTGCGCCGGGGGGGCCAGCGGCCCCGCCCGGAGCGCTGCGAGATGTGACCCGCGGGGGGCTTCGGCCGCGGGCGCGAGCGGCGCGGCATCCTCACCGGCGGCGCGGAGATGCCCGGTTTCGTGCGCGGCCGGACGCCGGGCGTCACCGAACCAGGCGGCTGACTCTGCTCCGCCGGTTCGCCGGTCCCGGCGCATTCGCCAGCCCGGCGACGGGGAGCGTGGGTCCGACCGCCCTCCTCGCCTGCTATCGTGAGCAGAAGGGCCGCGTTCTTCTCCGCCGGCGCCTCGGGGTGGGACCATGATCGCTCGGGACCTTTTCGCCGCGCTCACCCGCCGCCGCCTGCTGGCTTCCGGGCTCCTGCTCCTGCTCGCCGCCGGAACCGAGGCGCGGCGCAAGCGCAAGCGGCGCCGGAAGCGGCGCACCCCGACGCCCGCGCCCACCCGCACGCCCACGCCC
>JBJTKE010000166.1:0-3084 GCA_046096285.1 Chloroflexota bacterium | reverse complement strand
GCGCCGCGTGCCGCAGGCGGGGGCGGGCGGGGCCCGTGGCCGCGGATGGGGTGCAGAGTTCGGCGGCCGCGGATGGCGTGGCCGCGCGCAAGTCGGCCACGAAGTCGGCCAGGGTGACGTCGGTTTCGTGGCCGACCCCGGAGACCACGGGCACGGGGCAGGCAAAAATGGCCCGAACGACCGTTTCCGCGTTGAAGGCGGCGAGGTCCTCGGGAGCGCCGCCGCCACGGGCGACGATGATCACATCCGCCCGGCCGTCGCGTTCGAGCGCGGCGATGGCGGAGGCGATGGACTCCGGCGCGCCATCGCCCTGCACGCGGGCCGGCGAGAGGATGACCTCGACAAGGGGCCAACGCCGCCGGAGCACCGTCTGGATGTCGTGCCAAACGGCGCCGGATTCCGACGTGACGACGCCGATGCAGCGCGGAGACGCGGGAATGGGGCGTTTGCGGGAAGGATCGAACAGCCCCTCAGCCTCGAGTTGCGACCGCAGCCGCTCGAACTCGAGTGCCGCGAGCCCGAGACCGGCGGGCTGCACCGAATCGGCCACGAGCTGGAGTTCGCCGCGGCCCGGGTAAATGTCGAGGTATCCATGGACGGCGACCTGCATCCCGGGTCGCAGCGCATGTGCCTGGCGGACGGTCGCGGCACGCCACAGCACGCCCCGCAATTGCCCCGCCTCATCGGCCAGCGAGAAAAAGCAGTTGCCGCGGGCGACGGTTGCGCTCGCGACCTCGCCGGTCACCCAGATGTCGCTGAACAGGTGATGCACGCGCAGCGCGCCGCGCAGCAGTTCGAGCACGGCGCCGACCGGAAGCACGTCCCGGTTCACGATAGGCGGCCGTCTCCGGGCCGGATGCGGATCAGGGGGGATCCGTATTCCACCGGCTGACCGTTCGCGGCCACGAGTTCGGTCACGACCCCGCCGCGGTCGGCGGGGATTTCGTTCATGATCTTCATCGCCTCGATAATGCCGATGATCTGTCCCGCCGCGATGGTATCGCCCACCTCGACGAATGCGGGAGCGCCGGGGGAGGGCGACGCGTAGAACGTCCCGATCATCGGCGCGGCGATGGCGGAGTCCGCCGGCGCCGCCAGCGGTTCCGGCGCGGCGGCCGGGTGCGCCGGGATAGTGGGCGCGGTGGCAGCGCCAGCCGCGCCGCCGCGGAGGCGCACCGACACGTCGCCGAACCCGAGGTCCATCTCGGTCATGCCGCCCTCGCGCATCATGCCGATCAGCGCGCGGACGAGGTGTTCGATCTCGGAGGGGTCGGGCGTGGCCCGGTGCTGGCCGCTCACCTCAGCTGACCCGCTCGATGTACTCGCCGGTGCGGGTGTCGACTTTCAGCGTGTCTCCGATGTTGATGAACAGCGGCACCGCCACCACGATGCCCGTTTCGAGCTTTGCGGGCTTGGTGGAGCCGCTCGCGGTGTCGCCCTTCAGGCCGGGGTCGGTCTCGGCGACCACGAGGCTGACCGCGGTCGGCAGTTCGATGTCGATCGGTTCGTCCCCGTAGACCAGCAGATCGACGACGTCCTGCTCCTTGATGAACTTCAGCGCCTCGGCGACGGCAGACTCGTTGAGCACGATCTGGTCGAAGGACTCGGTGTCCATGAAGTGGTGCTGGTCGCCCTCGGGGTAGAGGTACTGGACATGCCGGCGTTCGAGCCGCACGGAGGGGAATTTGGTGCCCGCCATCACCGTGTGCTGGGTGAGGGCGCCGGTACGCAGATCGCGCAGCGTCATGCGGAGTTGCGCGGAGCCGCGGCCCTGCTTGTTGTGGGAAAAATCGATCACCTTGACCAGCCGTCCGTCGAGGTCAAAGGTGCTTCCCTTGCGGATGTCGCCCGTATCGATCATGCCCGACCCGTTCTCCCTGTGTGCCGGCCGGATGCGCCAGCCGATTCGTCATGCGAACGCCGGGTGCTTGCGCGCCGCGGTCAGCACCCGCGCGCCGCCCGGCTCGATGGCCACCACGTCCTCGATGCGGACGCCGCCCCAGCCTTCGAGGTAGATGCCCGGCTCGATGGTCACCACCTGGCCCAGTTCGAGCGGGGCCTCGTCGGTCTTTCGCAGGCTCGGCGCCTCGTGAACCTTGATGCCGAGCCCGTGACCGAGACTGTGGGTGAATGCCTCGCCGTAGCCTGCCGCCTCGATCACCGAGCGCGCCAGCGCATCGGCTTCGCCGCCGGTCATCCCGGCCCTGATTCCCGCCACCGCGGCCTCGTTGGCCGCCAACACCACATTGTAGACCGTCTTCAACTGCTCCGTGGGTTCTCCAACCCAGATGGTGCGGGTCAGGTCTGCGGCGTAGCCGTCGAGACTCGCTCCCATGTCGATGATGATCGGCTCGCCCTCCGCGAAGGCCCGGTCGGTGGGGTCGTGATGGGGGCGGGCGGCGTGCGGGCCGGAGGCGACGATCGTGCCGAAGGCGGGCCCGGCGGTTCCCGCATCCCGCATCGCCTGGTCGAGGCGGGCGGCCAATTGCTTTTCGGTCATGCCCGGCCGCGCCTCGCGCGAGACGGCATCGAACACCTCGTCGGTGATGCGGATCGCCCGGGCCAGCAGGGCGAGTTCCTCGGCATCCTTGCGGGAGCGGAGCAGGTCCACGCCCTCGCCGACCAGTCGCAACTCTCCCGCGCCGTCCAGACCCTCGCGCACGCCATTGAACACCGCCACTGTCAGGGCGTTCTCCTCGATGCCCACCACCCGGCTACCTTCGTCCTTCAGCAGTTCGCCGAGTTTCCGCGGCCAGGGCCTGCCCCAGTCGACGACCTCGACCGATGGGTGGACCTCGGCCTTCGCCCACGGCACGTTGACGACGCTGGTCAGGAAGCGGGCGCGGTCCCGGTCCACCAGCAGCACGCCAGCGGACTCGTCGGGACCGTCATCGTGGACGAAAAAACCCGAGAGAAAGGACCGGTTGGGCGGGTTGCTGACGATGACGGCATCAAGCCCCTGCCCGGCCAGAAACTCCCGCAACCGGCCAATTCGTTCGCTCATGATCCTGCCTGCTCCTTCAGCGCCCGCTCGATCAGAAACCGCGCGGCGAGTTCGTACCCCGCCGGTCCGAAGCCCGCCAT
>JBJTKE010000165.1:0-2480 GCA_046096285.1 Chloroflexota bacterium | reverse complement strand
GGCTGGAGCCGCTGGGTGCGGGGAAGGTCGCGATCGACGGCAGTGCGTTTTCAGCGGGGCAGCCCGGGGAAGCGCTCGGCCGGGGGCTGGCCTACCTGCCGCGCGACCGGCACGGGCTGGGCATCGTGGGCATTCGCAGCGTGCGGGACAACGTGTCGCTGTCGGTGCTGGACCGGCTGTCGAGCGCGCTGGGGTTCATCAGCCCCAACAGGGAGCGGGCGCTGGTGCAGCGGTTCATCGAGGCGCTGGGGATCAAGACGCCGACGATGGCGCAGGCGGTGGAGAATCTGTCCGGGGGGAACCAGCAGAAGGTGGTGGTGGCGAAGCTGGTGGCGACGCAGCCGCGGGTGCTGCTGCTGGACGAGCCAACGCAGGGCGTGGACGTGCAGGCGAAGGTTGAAATCCTGCGGATCGTGGACGACCTGACGAAGGACGGGGTGGCGGTGGCCATCGTGTCGGACGAACTGGGCGAACTGACCGACATGTGCGACCGGATCCTGGTGTTCTACCGGGGGCGGATCGTGCGGGAGTTCCGGAAGGGCGAGCCGGGATGGTCGCCCGCGAGCATCCTCGAGGCCATCGAGGGAGGAAGCGAGGAGGCCGCAGATGCCGTTGCGTAAGAACATCCCGTGGCTGCTGGACAACCTGATCTGGGTGATCCTGGCGGGGGTCTTCATCTTTTTCGTGACGCAGTCGGACAAGTTCCTGACGCCGATCAACATCCGGAACATCCTGGCCGCGGCGGCGGTGCTGGGGGTGCTGGTGGTCGGGCAGACGTTCGTGCTGATCACGGGGAACTTCGACCTGTCGGCGGAGTCGACGCTGGGGTTGGCGGCGCTGCTGGGGCTGTGGCTGGTGGTGCCGAACATGGCGCCGAACTGGGGCGGGGGGATGATGATCAACCCGTACCTGAGCATCGCGGTCGTCCTGGTGCTGGGGGTGGTGATCGGGTGGGTGATCGGGGCGTTGATCACCTACGGGAAGATGAACAACTTCATCGTCACGCTGGCGTTCCTGCTGATCCTGCGAGGCTCGATGCTGGCGTTCACCGAGGGGAACGCGGTGAACGGGCTGAACTTCCCGCCCGCGGAGGTGTTCTACTGGCTGGGCAGCGCGACGGCGTTCACGCTGCCGTGGATCGGGAAGATCCCGGTTGCGGTGGTGGCGATGCTGCTGATCTTCGCGGTCGGGGCGATCATGCTGGAGCACCGGCCGTTCGGTCGGGACCTGTATGCGATCGGGGGGAACCGGCCGGCGGCGGTGGCGTCGGGGATCGACGCGGACCGACGGGTGCGGCAGGTCTACATGCTGTCGGGGTTCCTGGCGGCGCTGGCGGGGTGGATGCTGGCGGGGCGGGTGGCGTCGGTGCAGGTGGACCTGGGAGAGGGGTACATCTTCCAGGTGATGGCGGCGGCGGTGATCGGCGGGATCAGCCTGAACGGCGGGCGCGGGAAGATGATCGGCGCGCTGGGCGGGGTGCTGCTGCTGTCGACGATCGACCGCGGGCTGACGCTGTTGCGGGTGTCGGTGTTCTGGATCCAGGTGATCCAGGGGTTGATCATCCTGATCGCGATGTTCATCGACGCGCAGAAAGTGCGGTTCCGGGCGCCGGTCGCGGATGCGGCGCCCGCAGGAGCGGGACCGGCGCCGGCCGCCGCGGCCGCGGACTGACCGGGGCGGTCGAGAGCACGGAGGGACCGAGATGGCCGAGATTCCCGATTTTCCGGCGAACGTGATCCGGTACGGCCGGGAGGAAGCGCTGGCGGGGCGCGTTCCGCTGCGGGCGGGACCGCTGTCGGCGACGCTGGAGAACGGGGACCTGCGGTACGTGAAGCTCGATGGCGAGCCGGTGGTGCTGCGGTTGTACGGGGCGATCCGGGACCGGAACTGGGACACGATCGAGCCGCGCTTCACCCGCTACGAGGTGCGGCAGGAGGCCGGGGGCTTCCGGGTGGAGTACACGGCGGAGTGCGTGGGCGGCGAGGCCGACTTCGCCTGGACCGGGGAGATCACCGGGACCGCGGACGGGACGATCCGGGCGGTGTTCGACGGGGAGGCGCGGAAGCCGTTCGCGCGGAACCGGATCGGGTGGTGCGTGCTGCACCCGATGGAGTGCGCGGGCCTGCCGGCCATGACCGAGACCCCGGACGGGGTGGTTTCCGGTGCGTTCCCGGACGCGATCATGCCGTGGCAGCCGTTTTTCGACATGCGGTCCATTTCGCATCCGACCCGGAACGGGGGGCGGGTGACGATCCATTTCGAGGGCGACCTGTTCGAGATGGAGGACCAGCGCAACTGGACGGACGCGTCGTTCAAGACCTACTCGACGCCGCTGCGGGTTCCCTACCCGGTGCAGTTGCAGGCGGGCGACCGGGTGCGGCAGGTGGTGACGATCACGGCGCGGGCGGCGACCCGGCCGGTGGCCGGGGGCGAGCAGGGGGTGGTGGCGGCGCGGATCGGGGAGCCGATCGGGCGGACGA
>JBJTKE010000164.1:0-2004 GCA_046096285.1 Chloroflexota bacterium | reverse complement strand
AGCACTCAGGTTACGTTCCTCGCCGCTCCCCGTCGAGCCAGGCGCGCGCTGCCACCGCATGGCCGAACCCCGCGGCCGCTCCCATGCCGTCGAGCATCGCCGCCCGCACGACGTTGCCGATCTGGGCGAGGTGCGCCCGATCGTGGGCCACCCACTCGGCCAGCAGGTTGCCGATCGTCAGGTCGCCGGCTTCGGGATGCCGACCCGCGATCGCCAGGTCCCCCGCGGTCAGCCCACGCACGGTCGACACGCCAACCGCCCGGATCCGCGCGAACTCCTCGATCAGGTCCCGCGCATCCTTTCCGTTGTCGCCGCGGCCAGCCGCGACAAGGTCGGGATCCCACCGCTCGAACAGCGCTCCCGGTTCCTCGCGCACCAGCACGATCCGCCCGAGAAACGCCCGCAGATCGGCTTCGACCAGGTGCCCGACGATCTCCTGCGCCGACCACCCGCCCGGACCCGGGCGCCACTGACGCAGGGCCTCCGGCATCCCCTGGAGTTCCCCCCAGGCGAGCGCCGGCGTCGCGGTCAGCCTCAGCACGATGTGCTCCAGCGAGCAGCCGGGGGCGGGATTCCCGGTCACGGCCCAACCTCGTTTCCTGCCTCGGCGTCCCGGCGCGCCGCCGGACCCGCCAAGCATACCCGCCGGGCCGCATGGTCGCGGCCCGGCGGGCAAGCGGGCCGGGCCGTTCGCTCAGGCGGCCGCCACCTGGCGGAGGTTCCCGGTCCGCACGTCGTACACGTAGCCGACCACCGGGATCTCCCTCGGGATCACCGGGCTGTTGCGGACCCGGCCCACGTCGTCGATGACGCTCTGCTCGAGATCGCTGAACGCGAGGAAATCGGTCCCGGAAACGTCGACGCCGAACACATCCTGCACCTTCCGGCGCAGCGAGTCGTTGGTGAACGTCAGCATCCCGCAATCGGTGTGATGGACGATGGCGATCGCGTTGGTGCCCAGCAACTGCTGCGAGATCACCAGCGACCGGATCGCATCGTCGGACACCCTCCCCCCGGCGTTGCGGATCACGTGCGCGTCGCCCTCCTCGAGTCCCAGGGCCTTCGCCGGATCGAGCCGCGCATCCATGCAGGCCACGACCGCCAGTTTCCGGCCCGGCGGCATCGGCAGGTCGCCCTTCGTGAACCTCTCGGCATACGCCTTGTTCGCTTTGGCGAGTTCGTCGTAGATCGTCACTGCCCGCTCCTTCCGGTTGCTATTGTTGATTCGTTGATCAACAATAGCAGTATACACCGTCCAGCAATCGCCTCAGGTGTCGCCGCAACCTCCCGGGGGACGGACATGAGCGCGACATGAACGGGCCGGGCGTCCTGCGCCCGGCCCGTCATCAGCCTCGGTTTCCCCGGCGGGCTACCCCAGGAAAGACAGCGCGGTGCGGACCAGCGACTCGATGCCGATCGCCATCGCCCGCTCGTCCAGATCGAACCGCGGGTGATGATGGCCCCAGACCAGCCCCTGGTCCTCGTTTCGGCTGCCAACGAACCAGTAGCACCCGGGGACCTGCTCGAGGAAGTACGAGAAGTCCTCCGCTCCCATCATCAGCGGGCTCTCGATCACGTTGTCCTCGCCCACCACCTCGGCCGCGGCGGCCCAGGCCAGGCGCGTCATGTCCGGGTCGTTCACCGTCGCCGGATACCCCCGCTGGTAATGGAACTCCGCCTCCGCCCGCATCGCCGTGGCGATCCCCCGCACCATCTCCCCGATCCGCCGCTCCAACATCTCCCGGTTGCCCGGCGTGAACGTGCGGACCGTGCCCCGCAATTCCGCGGTGTCGGGGATCACGTTGAACGCGTCACCGGCAAGGAACGCGCAGATCGTGACCGCGCTGCAGACGCTGGTTGCCCGCGAAGCCGATCCGGTGGAGTCGGCGGTGGTCTCGGTCTGCGCGTTCCTTGCCGGTGACGCGTTCAACGTGATCCCCGACACCGCGGAATTGCGGGGCACGGTCCGCACGTTCACGCCGGGCAACCGGGAGATGCTGGAGC
>JBJTKE010000163.1:0-8920 GCA_046096285.1 Chloroflexota bacterium | reverse complement strand
GCCCCACCCCCCCCCCCCCGGGGCCGCCCGCCCCGACGCCGGGGCGCCCTGCCAGGATCATCCCCTCCGCGGGGCGGTGCGCACCGCGAACACCGTCAACCCCGCAATGCGCCCGTCGCGCACCTGGGCGAAGGCGGGCATCAGCATGGCCTCGCCGGCAACCCCCGGGGAGCGCACGGTGAGGATCGCGGCCGCGCCATCGGCGGAAAGCACGAGGTTGCGGGCGGAGACGGTTGCGCCGGGCAGGGCCTCCAGCAACCGGTCGAGGCCCGCCCGGGCGGCGTCGGCGCCGCCCTCTTCCCGCGTGCCATCCGGCGCGACCAGCGTGAACCGGCCGTCGGGAAGAAAAACCGATTCGATCGCCCGGTCGTCCCGGGCGTTGATGGCCGCGACCGTCCGTTCGATGACGTTCAGACCCGCCTCACGTGGTTCCGCCGCCAGCCCGCCCGCCAGACCAAGTTGGGCGGCCGCCTGCTCCTCCGCCGTTCCCGGCAGCGCGAGTTGCGCGCGCTCGCTGTCGCCGCTCGCGAGACGCAGCAGGAAGAGCCCGATCGCCCCGAATGCCTGCTCCGCGCCGGGCCCGAGGAATACATCATGCCGGGAACCGAGAACGGTCTGCACCTCGCAGCCGGGGATGGTCCGCCGGAACTGCTCGGCCATCTCCGGGGAGACCTCACCGCGTTGCCCTCGCAGCAGCAACGCCGGGCCGCGGACTTCCTGCTATACCGCCCAGTCTGACCGCGGCGCCGCGGCCGCCTCGATCCGCTCCACGAGGTCGAGGTTGTGCAGCCAGGCGAAGCCGTCCCGCGCCTCCCGCAAGTCCGAGCGAATGTAGTGCCGCGCGCGCGCCGCCGTAAGGCCGAGCGGTCCCTCGTAGAACGCGAGCGCATCCTCGAAGGAGGCGACAGTCCGCGGGAGCGATCGGATGAATCCCAGCATCCGCTCGGCCCGCGCCGCCGACACCTCCGGCGAGGTGTCGCCCAGCACCAGCCCGCTGACCTGCTCCGGGTGGCGCGCCGCGAGGGGGTAGGCGACCAAGCCTCCCTGCACCCGGCCGCTGGCGACCGGCCTGCCGAACCCGGTCGCCCGGATCAACCCGGCGACATCATCAGCCATCGTGGCCGGGTCGTAGCCGCTGGCGGGCAGCTCCGTGTCGCCCCGGCCGCGGAGATCCGGCACCAGCACCGGTCCACGGCGGGCCAGGTGCGCCGCCAGGTTGGACATCCCCTCGCCGCTCTGGAGCAGGCCGTGGAGCAGGACCACCGGCGGGTGACTCGGCCGCCGCGGCCCGCGCCAGGTGCGGTAGGCCATCCGGATGCCGTTCACCTCGGCGGCGCCCGCTGCGGGACTTGACCCCGGCGCCATTGCGCTTGCCTCGACCATTTCAGCTCCCGCCGTCGCAATCCATCCTGCTGCTTCCCGGCCCGGTGGACCGCAGTTGCCGAATGGTAGGCCCGCCGGCCCCCCGCTCGCACTGCCTGAAAGTCCCGAACGCACCGAGGATGCCGCCGCTGCGGTAGACTCGCCGGGTTGGCGTCCGCGCGGCCCCCCGGGATCATCATGACCGACAAGACCAGCGGCCCGCCGCCTCGGGGCGGGCCGCGTGGCGGCAAGTACGGGGCGGTGCTGGCGTTCCCGGCGTTCCGGTGGCTGTGGACCGCGAACATGCTTTCCGCCCTTGGGGAGGCGTTTTCCAGCGTCGCGCTGCCGCTCCTCGCGTACCAGATTTCGGGATCGCCCCAACTCGCGAGCCAGGTGTTCGTCGCCCGGTTGCTGCCAACCATCCTGCTCGCCCCCGCCAGCGGCGTGCTCGTCGACCGGATGGACCGCCGGAAGTTGATCATCGCGGCCGACCTCATCCGCGCCGCGCTCGTCGCCCTGATCCCGTTCGCCGGATTCGCCTGGCAGATCGCCGCGGTCTCCTTCCTCGTCGCCATCGCCGACGCCGTCGCTCGCCCCGCGGCGTTGGCAAGCGTTCCACTCTCGGTCCCTCCGGCGGAACTCGTCAGCGCCCTGTCGGCAAACCAGGTCGGAACCAGCGTGATCCGGATCGTCGGGCCCGCCGCCGGGCCAGCGAGGCCGATCATCGCTGCCCCGGCCCGGCGTTTTTCGCGCAAGCGGCGTGCTTCCTGCTCAGCGCCGCGGCGTTGCTTCCCCTGCGGCTGCCCGTGCGGGACGCCGAGCAGGCGGCCACCCGGGTCAGGGACCAGATGCTCGAAGGATTGCGCACCGTCCGCGACAATGCCGTCGTCCGCGGAACGGCGCTGGTCGAGGCGCTCTGGCAGATCAACACCGCCGTGCTGGCTGTCACCCTGGTCGCCTACATCGACGTGACGATGGGCTACGGCGAGCGCTCGGGGGAGTTCTACGGCGCGCTGATGGCGACGCTCAGCCTCGGTGCGGCGGCGGGCGCGCTGGCCGCGAGCCGGGTCGAGGCGCGCGTGGGCAGGCCGGTGCTTCTCGCCATCGGCTACTTCGCGCCGCTGCTGTTCATCCCGTTCGCGCTGCAGCCCCCGGCGTGGTCGTTGTTCGTTCTCGGCTTCCTGTTCTTCTTCGGCGACGCCTGGGCGGTCATCGCCATGCAGGCCTACATCGCGGAATCGGTGCCGGACCGGTTGCGCGGTCGCGTCTACTCCGCCTGGAGCGCAGTGGTGACGGCGGGAGGCGCTCTTGCCTTCCTCGCCATCGGCTGGCTGACCATCAGGCTCGGGCCGCCGTGGACCATCGGACTGGCCGGGTTGGTGGTCGGGCTCGGCGGCCCGCTGCTCCTGTTCGCCTCGGGGGCGATCGCTGCGATGCGCAGGCATCGCCCGCTCGCCGAGGCGGAGGCGCCCGCCGGCGCGTCCGAATGAGGAGCCCGCTCGCGGTACAATGCGCGGCGGCAGGCCGGGACGGTTCCGGCGCTGGAGCGGAGGAACGCGCGGCATGAGCCCCATCTTCGGGGGAAGCAGGAAGCAGGCGGCCCGGACGGCGCCCTCGGGCGACCGCCGGATCGATTCAGGCTGGCGGTTCGCCCTGAAGGGATCGCCGCGGCATTACGACGACGTCGTCGAGATTCTCGAGCGGAGCGGCGACGCCGAGGTCTATTTCGGCGAGGCGCTGACCTACGAGCGCGGTGCCGGGGTGGCGCTGTGGCGCATCCGGGCCAACGGCTTCCGCTGGCTGCCGGACCTGTACGCCTGGTGGGCGGAGCAGGAGCGCACCGAGCCCATACGCTTCACCCTGCACCTCTACATCCCCCCGGAAACGAGATACCCGGCGCTCGACCTGCGGGACAGCACGCCATCGGCGGTCGAGCAACTCATCCGCAGCCGCGCCCCGCGCGACTGACGAGGTCCTGCAGGCGCTCCCGGCGATGCGCCGCACCCTTCCGGAAAACGAAGCGAGCCGCCCCCTGACCGGGAGCGGCTCGATTCCGTTCATCTCGTGCGGTGCGGGTATCCGACCTAGTCTCCTGCCGCCGGTATGGACTCGTCAGGGTCGTCGGTCGTCGCTCCGGGCTCGCCCCCGGCCAGGGCGATCATCGGAGTGCGCTCCGGGTGCGCTTTCCAGCAATCTCCGACCGATTCGGTCGCGCGGCACCGGGCCGCGTCCAGTTCATCGTGCACTCCCCAGCCGAGCGAGCATCGCATCACGGGAATCGGGCCTTGCACCATCTCCCCGAAGCGCGAGCGCACCAGCATGGGGCACCCGAAACGTCCCGCCTCCGACGATGGCTCTTCCTCCTGGAAAAGCCGTCGAGGCTGGCGGCTCATCCTGTATTCCCCTTTTCCGGGCCCCCTCCACGCCCTGCCGCCGGACTTCACCGGCCGAGGGCGGCTCTCTGACCGCGCGTGCGGTTCCTGACGGCTGCGCGACGTGCGCAACCGCCAACACGAAGTATACCAAATGGACGGCCCCGGTCAGCCCGCGAACTGCCGCAGCACGAACAGTGCGTTGGCCGGCCGCTCCGCGACCCGGCGGGCGAAGTATGGGTACCAGTCCCTCCCGTATGGCACGTAGATCCGCATCCGGCATCCCTCCCGGACCAGTTCCCGCTGCAGATCCCGCCGCACCCCGTAGAGCATCTGGAACTCGAACCGGTCGCCCGGAATGCCCATTCGCAGCGCATAGCCGCGCGCGGAGCGAATGATCGCCGCATCGTGGGTGGCGATCGCGGGATAGCGTCCCGCGTCGAGCAGCCGCTCCATCTGCCGGATGTACGCCCCGTCGACTGACTCCCGGTCTTGCCAGGCGATGCCTGCCGGTTCCGCGTAGGCGCCCTTGACCAGCCGGATGCGAACGCCGCGCGCGATCGCCCAGTCGATGTCCGCGTCAGAGCGATGCAGGCAACTCTGGATCACCGTGCCCACTTCGTCCGGGTACCGGGCGTGGGCATCCCCCACAATGGCCAGGGTGCGAGCCGTGTAGGCCGACCCCTCCATATCAGCCCGAACGAAGCCAGACACCTCGCGCGCTGTCGCCAGCAGCCGGTCCAGACCCTCCGCGGCGAGCGAATCCGCGATGTCGAGTCCGAGCATGGTCAACTTGACCGAGATGTTCGGCTCCAGCCCCGCCTCCGCCATCCGCCGGAACATGCCGATGTAGCGGTCGACCGCGGCCCGCGCCTCCGTCTCCGCCCGGACGTTGTCGCCGAGCAGGTCAAGCGTGACCGACATACCCAGCCGGGCGACCGCGCGCGAGCGGTCGATCGCCTCGTCCAGCGTCTCTCCGGCGACGAACCTTTCGACCAGCGACCGGCTCGCCGGGTTCTCCTGCACGAACCGCCGCACCGCCGGCATCTCTGCGATCCGCAGCACCGCCGGCCGGAACATTGCCGTCATGGTCGTCACCTCCTTCAGGGGAACCGGGCGCCCGCGCCGGATCGCTCCGAGGGGAACCGGCCTCGCCGCGCCGACACCGCAAGCGCGGCGACCGCCCCGACGAGGGTCAGCGCCGCAAAGACGGCGAACGGCGCGCGCACGCCATACCGGTCCACCAGCATCCCGGCGGCAAGCGGCCCGATCACCAGGCCGATGTCACTGGTGATTCTCACCATCCCCACCGACCGGCCGCCGCCGCCGCCCAACCGCAGCAGGAGATCGCCGGCCGAGGAATTGCCCGCGACCTCCCCGATGGCGTAGAGGGACGCGGGGATCACGAACAGCCACGGGTTGGGAGCAACCATCATGCCCGCGGTTCCCGCGGCCAGCACCAGCAAGCCGATGCCGAGCGACCGCGGCGCGCCCGCCCTGCGGATGACCCCGCCCGCCGGGAACGCCCCGGCGATGTGCACCGCGTTCACCACCAGCAACAGGTTGCCGATGTCCGACGGCGTGGCGGCGAACTCCGCCGCCGCGTAGAGCGGCAACCCCACCACCCACAGGCCGTAGTTGACGAACACCAGCAGGTTCGCCAGCAGCGCGCCGATCACCGCAACGCTGGCGAGCGGCAGGCCGGCCCGATCCTCGCGCTCCGCGTGCGGCTGGCCGCCCGGCGCGGCGTCCGCCCGGCTCCCGGCTGCGCTCGCGATTGAGCCAACCAGCATGACCAGCGAGAGCGCCACGCACTGCCAGAAGATCGCCCGCCAGGAGAACACCCCGGCAAGGTACCCCCCGGCCAGCAGGCCCACGCTGCCGCCGAGCCCCGCGGTCACGTTGAAGGCGGTCATGGCGGAGCCGCCGGCGGGCATCCGGCGCAGCAGCGAGAGCAGCCCCGCCGTCGCCAGCAGGGAGACGCCCGCTCCCTGCGTGAACCGCGCCATCAGCATCGACGCCTCGCCCTGCGAGAGGGCCGCGGTCGCCGACCCCGCGCCGAGCAGCGCCGCGCCGAGCGCCGCGGTGAGGGGCGGCCCGGCGCGGTCCACCATCAGCGCCGCGGGCAGGCTGGCCAGCAGCCTGCCGCCGAAGAAGAGCGAGATGATCAGCCCCGCCCCGGTCGAATTCATGGTGAGGGCGTCGCGGATCGCGGGAAGCGCCGGCGAGGTGGTGTCCACGCTCCAGTACGCGAGCGCCAGCACCATGAGCGCGGCGGGAAGCGCCAACGCCGCCGCGGGACGCGCGACGCTGGCGCCGGGAGCGCCCGCGAGCGCCGGTTCGGTCGTGGTCTCGGTCATTCGCCCAGCCTGCGTGTCGCCTCTGCTCGCCGTATGCTACGTCACCGGGAGGAGCGGCAGGATGGACGGCGAGTTGACCACCGGCGATGCACAGGTGATCCCCGGAATCGAACTTCCGCCCGTGACCACGGTGCGCGATGCCCTGCATGGCCGCATCGCGCTGTCCGCCCCCGAGGTCGCCCTCATCGGCGCTCCGCAGTTCCAGCGGCTCGACCGCATCCAGCAACTCGGATTCGTCTCCCGGGTCTGGCCCGGCGCCCGTCACGCCCGCTACGACCATTCGCTTGGCGTGCTGCACCTGGCCCGGCTCGCGGTGGCTCACCTCATGCGGTCGCCCGGCGGCGGCTGGATCCGGCCCTCGGACGCCCGCGCGATCGCCGCCGCCGCCCTGCTGCATGACATCGGCCACTACCCGTTTTCCCATGCCATCGAGGAACTCGGGCCACCGGTTCGGCCACACGAGCAGGTGGGCGCGGCGATGGTGGAGGCCGAGCCGCTGGCCGGCATCCTGCGCGAGCAATGGGGCCTCGACCCGGCCCGCGTGGCCGCCATCCTCGACCCCGCCAGCCGCCCGCTCGACGAACCCGACCGGGTCCTGCGCGGCATCCTCTCCGGGCCCCTGGACATGGACAAGCTTGACTACCTCCCGCGCGACGCGCGCGGTTGCAACGTGCCCTACGGCGGCGTCGACACCGCCCGCCTGATCGATGCGCTGTCGATCGGCGAGGCCCCCGGCCGCTCCGGCAGGCCCGAGCGGCGCATCCTGGTCGGCGCGAAGGGCGTCTCGCCGCTGCACTCCCTGATCAACGCCCGGCAGGAGATGTTCGACAACGTCTACTGGCACCACACCAACCGCGCCTGCATGGCGATGCTCCTGCGGGCCGTGCAGGAAGCCCTCCTGGCCGGGGCCATTTCGGCCCCGGACCTGACCGGCCACGATGACGCCTCGCTACTGGCGGCGCTCTCGGACCCGGTCATGCCCGATGCCACCCGGCGTCTCGCCGCGGCCCTGCGGGAGCGGCGCATCCACCAGCGGGCGGGTGAGATCGGCAACCGGGCCACGGAGTTGTACGGGAGACTCGGCAACCTCTTCTTCGATCCGGAGGCGCGGCGGGCGGTGGAACTCGGCCTGGCCCGTGGCCTGCGCGAGCGAACCGGAGGGGTGGCGCCGCCGGAGGCCGTGCTGATCGACATCCCCAAGCCCGAGAAGTGGCGGACCGACGTCTGGGTGCGCTTCGATACGCCCCCGGTCGGGTACCAGTCCCTCATGCCCTGGCGGGAGGTGGTCGGCCTTACCGACGACGACTTCAAGCGCTACGAGGAACACCGGCGGCTGATCCGCATCGTCGTGGCCGAGCCGTTCCGGGAAGCGATGGCCCGCGACTGGGAGGACCTCCTGATGCCGCTGCTCGGCGGGGTGGTCTGACCGGCCGCCCGCCGAACCGGAACGAGTCCGGGGCCGCGCTACGGGGCGATGAACTCCACCTCGTTGCCGTCGGGATCGAAGGCGTACATGGTGCGCAGGCCCAGCGTCGGGTGCTGCCCGAACCGCACGTCCACGCCCGCCTCCGCGAGGTTCCGCTGCACCCGGTCGAGGTCGCCTTCGACCACCGAAAAAGCAAGGTGATGAAGCGCGCGCGGCGCCGCGAACCCGGGAGCATCTGCCGGCAACTGCACAAGTACCGCCAGCGCGGGAAGACCGCCCCCGGCCTGCCCGGCGCGGAGGAAGACCGGGTTGGCCATCTGCGGTGGGGAATCCACCCGCAACCCGAGCAGATCGCGGTAGAACCGGAGCGAGCGCTCCATGTCCCGGACGTTGAGCACCACCTCGGCCAGACCGGTGATCGCCATGTTCGGTCGCTCCCTCGCCGGTCTTGCCGGCCGTTGCCCGTTGCTATTGCGCGGCCCCGAGGCGGTACACCCCGCCGTCGAAGGAGAGGAGGTAAAGGTTTCCGTCCGCATCTTCCCCGAACGAGGAGATGTTCAGACCCGTCTCCACCGGCGCGCTGCGGACCCACGACCCGGCGGCATCGCGGCCGAGCCCCCACCCCGCGCCGGTGCAGATCTCTCCGCAGAGGTAGACGCCCCCCAACCCCGGCATGTCCGACCCGCGGTAGACGTATCCGCCGGTCACGGAGCAGCCCTCGTCGTGCGTGTACTGCGCCACCGGGGGGACGAAGGAGGACGGATCGCACTCGTCGTCCTCGTAGCACGAGGTCCCCTCCATGACCCTCCAGCCGAAATTGGCGCCTCCCCGGGAGCCCGCGGGGATCATGTCGATCTCCTCGATCCAGTTCTGGCCGACATCCCCGATCCACAGGTCCCCGGTCTCCCGGTCGAACGAGAACCGCCACGGATTCCGCAGCCCGTAGGCCCAGATCTCGGGCCGGCCGCCCTGCCCGTCCGCGAACGGATTGTCGCCGGGAATGGAGTAGCCGGCGGAGCCGCTCACGTCGAGCCGGAGCATCGAACCGAGCAGGGAGCCGGGATCCTGCGCGTGGTTCTCCGGGTCGCCGCCCGCGCCGCCGTCGCCGAGTCCGGCGTACAGGTAGCCGTCCGGGCCGAACGCCACCTGTCCACCGTTGTGGTTGCCGTAGGGATCCTCGACAGCGAGAAGCACCTCGAGCGTGTCGATCGCGGCCCGATCCGGGTCGTCCGGGGAGACGACGATCCGGGCGACGGAGTTGTCGCCGACCCCGGCGGCGCTCGCCGACCCGGCGGCCGTGTAGCCGACGTACAGGCGGCCGTTTCGGGAGAACGCAGGGTCGAGCGCGAGCCCGAGCAACCCCTGCTCGTTGTTGCCGGTGGAGATCATGCCGCTCATGT
>JBJTKE010000162.1:0-2012 GCA_046096285.1 Chloroflexota bacterium | reverse complement strand
ACCCGGCCGCGTGGGACACCACCGAGGGCGGCTACCTCTACCGGGAGAAAAACGCGCACCTGTGGGTCGAGGTCTTCTTCCCCGGCTACGGCTCGAACGGGATCCAGCCGTAGCCGGGGAAGAAGACCTCGACCCACAGGTGCGCGTTTTTCTCCCGGTAGAGGTAGCCGCCCTCGGTGGTGTCCCACGCGGCCGGGTAGTAGCCGCCGACGACGCGGGCCGGAATGCCCTGCGATCGCAGCATTACGGCCATGGCCGAGGCGTAGTACTCGCAGTAGCCCTCGCGGCTGTCGAACAGGACGTAGTCGACGACATCGCGATCGCGCGGGGGCGGGGAGATCTTCTCGTTGTAGGTGATGTGGCCGCGGAGGACCTCCTGGATGGCGAAGGCGGCATCGAACGGGTTGGCCGCGCCGGCGGTGATCCCGGCGGCGAGATCGACGGTTCGCGGGGTGATGGTGTCCGGCAGTTGCAGGTACCGGCTGGAAACCCAGTCCGGGTAGGCGGCCGGAGCGTCGCGAAGCTGGCTCACGGAAGCGGTGCTGGCGAGCCCCGCGACCTGGTAGCGCTCGCCCTCGGCGACGCGGCGGCTGGCGAAGACGGCCTCGACGTCGTCATAGACCGGGACCTGGCCAGTGACGAACATGGTGGCCGCCGTGCCGTCGGGATTGACGCTCCAGGAGACGTCCAGGAAGCGGGAGCGCAACTGCTCGATCTGGGCGGCGATGTCGGCGGCGGCGGCGGGGTCGAGCGCGGAGGGCGTGCCGGGCGAGCTCGCAGGAGCGGGCGCGAAGCGGGCGTTCTGGAGGGTGGCCGCGATCTGCCGCAGATCGAGCGGGACGGTGGACAGGCCGCCGCCGAGGTCGAACGGGGCGTCCAGCAACTGGCGCCAGGAAAGTTGAACATTGACCTGCATGCCCGCGGAGAGGAAGGTGTCGCGGGTGAACAGGAGATCGCCCTTGGGCCGGATGGGCTCGATGGCGCCGATGACCTCGGCCCGGTCGCCGGTGACCTCGGGGCTGAGATGCACCCCCTGGCCGCGAGCGAAGGTCATTTGCGCGCTGAACCGCTGGCCCTCGTCGTTGACGCTGGTGAAGGTGTCCTCGACGCGGGTGGACCAGCCGTGGCCGTTGTAGTTGTCGTAGCGATGGCCGGCGAGATAGGTGGGACCGGCGGCGGCGCTGACCGGGCGGTAGATCATGACCGGCTCGTCGCTGAGGTTGAGGGCGCCGCCGAGGCGGAACTCGTCGCCGAAACTGGCGTAGCTGCCGCCGCTGAGGTTGGATACGCCCGCCATCCGGGCGAGCAGATCGTCCCAGCGCTGCTGGACATGGCTCCAGGGTTCCTCGACGCGGCTCCACGCCTGGCCGAGGCCCTCGCGGGCGGAGATCGGCATGGTCCAGCCAAGGATGGCGGCGATGAGGGCCAGCCCGGCCCCGGCCCAGAGGAAGCGCTGGGGCAGCCTGCCCGGGGCGGCCAGCCCGGCCCGCGCCCATGCCTGGGAACGCCGGAAGACGTGGTACCGGGAGGCCATCATGCAGCCCGCGGCGATGAGGATCACGAGCGGGAGCGTGTTCGCGGTGCGGGCGAGCCCGAGATCGACGAAGGCGATGGCCCCGGGCAGGAAGAGGGCGGCGGCGAGCCAGCCTCGCCGGTAGAGGGTCCAGGCGGAGGTGTGGGCGACGAGAAACACGGTCAGGCCGAGGATGACCGAGAAGAGCGCGGGGTCCGCGATGCGGTCGCCGCCTGCCGCCATCCGGTCGGAGGTGAGCCAGGCCGAAGCGGCCAGGCCGGTGGTGAGGGCCAGGAGATGGGCGGCCAGGTCCGGGGCGCGCAGCCGGGAGAGCAGGTAGCCGAAGGCGAACCCGGCGCCGGCAAGCAGGAGCAGGTCGGGCCGCGGGGGCGCGCCGGGGGTGAGGGCCACGGTCCAGGCGGCGGCGAGGACGACGACGACGTGCAGCAGGAGCACGGTCCAGCCCTCGCCGGGCCGGATGTTGCGCCACCAGCGGAGG
>JBJTKE010000161.1:0-3029 GCA_046096285.1 Chloroflexota bacterium | reverse complement strand
CTCGCCGACGGCTCCTGCGCCGCCGGCGTCACCCGCAAGGTCTGCGGCGCCCGCGGCGACCGCTGCAAGACCTGCCGCGGCGGCGAAGCCTGCGCCTCAGGTTCCTGCGGCTCCTGCGCGGGCTGCGTCCAGGACGAACTGTGCGTCGCAGGGAAAGGCATTCCCCGCTGCGGCCGCGGCGGCGTCACCTGCAAGACCTGCGGCGCCGGCGAAACCTGCGACAGCGGCATCTGCGCCGGCTGCGCCGGCTGCATCATCGACGGAAGCTGTGTGGCCGGCACGTCTGCCGCCCGTTGCGGCAAATCCGGCGTGTCCTGCATTGCCTGCCCGACCGGTCACGTCTGCGTCGACGGCGCCTGCACGCCGTGCGCTGGCTGCATCGACGCCAGCGGCGCCTGCCTCGCCGGAACCACCATCGGCGCCTGCGGCAGGGACGGTGCGCCCTGCGGAACCTGCCCCGCCAGCCAGGGCTGTCCCGGTGGCCAGTGCGTCACCTGCCCCGGCTGCCTGCAGGGCGGCGTCTGCCAGCCCGGCGCTACCGACAACCGCTGCGGCGCCAACGCCGCCCCGTGCGCCACCTGCGCGAGCGGCTCCCGCTGCCTGAACCGCGCCTGCGTGTGCGATGCCGTCAGTTGCCCCAACGGCTGCTGCGCCGGCTCCACCTGCCGCGGCGGCTCGAGCAACAACGCCTGCGGCTCGGGCGGCGCCGCCTGCATCACCTGCGCCGGCGGCAACACCTGCCAGAACAAGGTCTGCGCACCGCCCCCCGCCACCTGCGACGCCTCGAACTGCCCGAGCGGCTGCTGCGACGGCTCCACCTGTCGCGGCGGCAACAGCAACGCCTACTGCGGCTCGGGCGGCGCCGCCTGCGCGGCCTGCGGCGGAACCACGACGTGCGAGAGCAGCACCTGCACCACCTGCACGGGCTGCATCGAGAACGGAACCTGCAAGGCCGGGACAACCACGGCCGCCTGCGGCAAGAACGGCGGCGCCTGCTCCGCCTGCGCCACTGGCGAAACCTGCGTCTCCGGCGTCTGCACCTGCGAAGGCTGCCTGAACGGCGCAGTCTGCAAAGCAGGCTCCTCGATCACCAACTGCGGGACCGGCGGCGCGGCCTGCACGACCTGCAGTTCAACGCAGGTCTGCTCGAGCGGCGCCTGCGCGGCCTGCACCTTCGACCAGGTGCCCGGCCTCATCACGACCTTCGGCGCCTCCGGCTCCGGCGCCGGCAACCTCTCCAAGCCGAGGGGCGTCGCCGCCACCGCCGACGGGCGCCTGCTCGTGGTGGATTCCGGCAACAAGCGGGTCACGGTCTGGACCAACGCGAACGGTGAGTGGTCGCAGACCGGGGCGTTTGGCAGCGGCGTCAGCCTCGGCTCCCCCTGGGCGATTGGCATAGCCCCTGACGGCACCGTGTTCGTCGCCGACTTCGGGGATTGCCGCGTCACCATCTGGGAGGAGTCCAGCGGGACCTGGTCGAATACCGGCCAGTTTGGGGATTACAACCAGATCATCCAGCCTGTCGGCGTCGCGGTCGTCAGCAACAGCATGGTGCTGGTCTCGGACGACCAGGCCGACCGGGTCACCGTCTGGGAGAAGAGCGGCGGTTCCTGGTCCAAGACCGGCGAGTTCGGCAACAGCGGAAGTTCCACGCTCTACTCGCCGCACAGCCTTGCCTGGGAGGGAACGAACAGCCTCCTGTTCGTGAGCCAGTTCCTGGCCGGCGTGTCCATCTGGAGTCTCAGCGGCGGTTCCTGGAGCTACGTCGAGACGATCGACGGCGGGAAAAATGCCGCTGGCCTGCTGGCCAGCGCAGCCGGGGGAGTGCTGTCGGTCTGGGTCGCGGATCAAACCCCGGAACGGCTCTCGCGGTGGGAAAAGCAGTCGGGAACCTGGTCCAGGGTCGAGTCCACCCCGCCGGGCGACGTCGCCAAGCCGCATGGATTGGCAAAGATCTCGGGCAGCCTTTACACGGCCTCGTACAGCGGGAATTCGATCGCCAACGTCGGCTACATCTGCGGGTGCACCGGTTGCCTGGGCAGCGACGGGGCCTGCAAGCCCGGCAGCGCCGATGGCTTCTGCGGGTCCAACGGCGGCGTATGCGTCACGTGCACCGCCAGCGAATACTGCGCCGCCGGCAAGTGCGAGAAGTGCAACGAGTGGAAGCAGGTCGACGCCATTCCAGCCGGAACCGGCAACTCGGCGCTCACCAGCCCGCGGGCCGTGGCCGCGTGGTCGGGCAAGGTGCTGGTCGCTGACAACGGGCAGAGCGGTTCGGACGGCCGCGTCAGCATCTGGGAAGAGGCCGCGGGCATCTGGTCGCACCAGGAGAACTTCGGATCAGCCGCCCTCGCCGGAGCGGCCGGCCTGGGGGTGGACAGCGCCGGCCGCGTGATCGTGATGGCTCCCACGCTCCTCTCCGAGTGGGAGAAGTCCGGAGGCTCGTGGAGCAAGTTGGCCGACTTCGCCGCCCCCGGCGGTTCCGACCAGATCGGCGGCCTCGCGCTCGGTCCCGGCGACACCCTCTATGTGACGTTGAACAGCCAGACGAGCAATCTGGTTCAGGTTTGGCAAAAGTCCGCGGGCGTGTGGGGCATGGTCGAGGACTTCGCGGACCTCGGCTCCGACGCCGACGAACTCAACACCCCCCGGGGCATCGCGGCGACTGCCGATGGCCGGGTCTGGATTTGCGATTCCGGGAACGGGCGCGTCTGCGTGTGGCAGAAGAGCGGCGCAGCCTGGAGTTGCGTGGCGCGATTCGGCGCCAGCGTGCTGAGCGCTCCCGAGGCGATCGTGGTGGCGGACGGAATCATCTACGTGGCCGACGCGGGCCGGGTCAGCGTCTGGTCGGAGTCCGGCGGTTCGTTCACCCGGGAATCCGAGTTCAAGAAACCGGTCAACAGCGGCGGGGCGACGACCATCGATCCGGTCGGACTGGCGTGGATCAACAGTCAGTTGTTCGTGGCCGACGACGAGACAGAATCGATCTCTGCCTGGACCGGCAACCACTGCCCGTAATCCGCTCCGCC
>JBJTKE010000160.1:0-1885 GCA_046096285.1 Chloroflexota bacterium | reverse complement strand
AGCGGCAAACGCCGCCCCCGGGCCAGGGCCCGGGGTCGCACCACGCGTTACTCGGCTGAATGCCGGGCATCAGCCCTGCGCGGCCAGCAACGCGTTGTACTTCGCCATCAGCCGCGACTTGCGCCGCGCGGCGTTGTTCGGATGGATCACGCCCTTGCGCGCCACCCGGTCGAGCCGGCTGATCGCCGCCAGCACGGCATCGGCCGACGTCGCCTGGTCGCCGGACTCGACGGCGTTCACCGCCGACCGCACCGCGGTGCGCGCGGAGGTTCGCAGCGGCTTGTTGCGCATCCGCTTCTTCTCGTTCACCCGGATTCGCTTCTCGGCCGACTTGTTGTTCGCCAACGCAGGTCTTCCTTCGCTTCAGAGCGCGGTGAGCATCACAAAACGAGCGCGGTCCCCCGCGCGACCCTCGCTACTCTACCAGACGCCGCGCGTCCGCTCAACCCCGCGGCCCCGGTCGTGGCACAATCGCCGCCCATGAAGCGACCGTACAGCGGCAACCGGCGAGCGACGCGGCCATGAGCGACCACGAGCGAAATCCGGCGGCCCCCCGCCTCCGCACCTGGCCGACCTGGCCTGCCCCCGGCGTCCCCGTCGCCATCGAGGAGTGGCGCAACCCGCGCAAGCCGGAGAGCGGAGCCGGCGCCTCGCTGGTCCGCAGCGCCGGCATCGTGGCCATCGCCTTCGTCCTCAGCCGCGTGCTCGGCCTCGTCCGCGAGATCATCCTCTCGCGGATGTTCGGCACCTCCCCGGAGTACAGCGCCTACGTCTCCGCCTTCCGCGTGCCGGACCTCCTCTTCCTCATCATCATGGCCGGAAGCTTTGGTTCGGCCTTCATCCCGGTCTTCTCCGGGCTGATGGGCAAGGGCGATCGCGCGGACGCCTGGCGACTGGCCTCCACCGTCCTCAACCTCTCCGCCATCGTCCTCGCCGTCGCGGGCGCCCTCGCCTTCGTCTTCGCCGGGCCGATCGTCACCGGCATCGTCGCCCGCGGGGCCGCCCCGGAGGTCCAGGAGATCACCGTCAATTGCATGCGGATCCTCCTGCTCTCCCCGGTCTTCCTCGGGCTCGGCATCGCCGCCAAGGGCATCCTCGAAGGCCAGGACCGCTTCACCCTGCCCGCCTTCGCCCCGGTCGTCTACAACGTCGCCACCATCCTCGGCGCCTTGCTCCTCGGCCCCCGGTTGGGCGTCTATGGCGTGGCCATCGGCGTCGTCGCGGGAGCCCTGTGCCACCTCGCCATCCAGGTCCCCGGGCTCGTCGCCTCCGGCCTCGCCTGGCGGCCCGCCGTCGATCTCTCTGCCCCGGGTCTGAAGGAGGTCGGCCGCCTGCTCGGTCCACGCGTCATCGGGCAGGCCGCGTTCCAGATCAATTTCATCGCCGTCACCAGCCTCGCCTGGCGGTCCGGCGAGCAAAGCGTCTCCGCCCTCAACTATGCCTGGCAACTGCTGATGCTTCCGCCCGGCGTGCTCGCGCTCTCCATCTCCACCGTCGTGTTCCCCACGATGGCCCGGCTCTGGGAGGCGGGCGACCGCGCCGGCATGCGGGCCGCCTTCGGCCGGGCGCTCAAGCCCCTGCTCTTCCTCTCCGCGCCAGCGGCCGTCGCCCTCTTTTTCTTCCGCACCTCGATCGTCCAGACCCTGTTCCAGGGCGGCGCGTTCACCGGCGAAAGCACGAAACTGGTGGCTGCGCCGCTGGCATGGTTCGCCGCCGGCCTCGTCGCCTACGCCGCCGTGGAGGTGCTCACCCGCGCCTTCTACGCCATGCACGACACCGTCACCCCGGTGGCCGCGGGCATCGCCATCATCGTCCTCAACATCGCCCGCGGCGCGGCCCTCGTGGAGCGGTAGGGGTCCGTGGAACTCGCGTGCGCCCTCACCCT
>JBJTKE010000159.1:0-8224 GCA_046096285.1 Chloroflexota bacterium | reverse complement strand
CTCCCCTTCCGGGTATCGTTCCTCCCCGCAACGTCGCCCCGCGCCCTCCGCGCCGGTGCGGCAACTGGCGACTGGCGGCGGCCACACCGGGGAGCGGCTCACGGCATGGAACGGAAGCGGATTCTCGTCACCGGCGAACTGCGCGGCGCCGGGTTCGGCAGCGGCGGCTGGCGCAAGGCCCACGCCCTCCTGCTCGGCGGCTTCATGGACAAGCAGCGCGACGGGTCTTTCCTCTTCGAGGTGGAGGGCCGTCCCGAGGATGTCGAACAGTTCGTCGAGTGGGCCCGCCGCGGCTCGCCCCGCGCCGTCATCGCCTCGGTCGAGGTCACCGAGACCGCCCCCCTCGGCGAGACCGTCTTCCGCAAGATCGAGCGCGAGAACGACGAGCGCGACGACGAGGGCCCCGGCGGCTCCAGCGACTCCAGCGGCGGCGACAGCGACAGCGACAGCGACGACAGCGACGACGGCCTCGGCGGCAACGCGAAGCAACTCGCCCGCCGCGCCGCCCGCAAGGCCGAGCGCAAGGCCCAGCGCCGGGCCGAGAAGGCGGGAGCCGCCGAATAGGTCCGCGGGCCCCGGCATCGCCGCCGGTGTCGGCGCGCATCCCGGACCCCTCCCTGCGTCCCGTCGCCATCCCCGTCGCGCCTGCCGCGCTCCGCACGCCGGAGACGTCGCCGTTGCCATCGGCGGCGCACCGTCATGTCATGCATGGCGTGGTATCTTCCGCTGCGTCAGCCCGCCGGCCTCCCGGCGTTCCGGAGCGACGCCATGTTCCCGCTCGCCGATGACAACGCCGGCCGCATTACCACCCCGGTGGTTTGCTGGCTCCTGATCACCGTCAACGTGCTGGTCTACCTGTACCAGGCATCGCTCGGCGCGGCGCAGATCGCGTTCATCAACCAATGGGGATTGCAGCCCTACGAGATCTTCATGTTCCGGGACATGGCCGCCATCCTGACCTCGATGTTCGTCCACGGCGGCGTGATCCACCTCATCGGCAATCTGTTTTACCTCCACGTCTTCGGGGACAACCTCGAGGATGTCATGGGCCACGTACCCTTTCTCATCTTCTACCTCGTGTGCGGGCTTTCGGCCACCGCCTCCCAGGTCGCCACCGATCCCGGCAGCCGCATCCCCCTGATCGGCGCCAGCGGCGCCATCGCCGGTGTCCTCGGGGGCTACATCCGGTTGTTCCCGCACGCCAGCGTGCGCGCCGCCATCCTGTTTGTGCTCATCCGCACGGTGCCGGCCTGGGTGCTGCTCGGCTTCTGGTTCGTGACGAACGTCCTGTCCGCCTTCAGGAACCTCGGCGACACCGGCGGCGGCGTCGCCTTCATGGCCCATGTGGGCGGCTTCGTCGCCGGCTTTCTCCTCGTCGGCCTGTTCGTCGATCCCGCCGCCCTCGCCCGCCAGCGCAGCGTCCGCGCCGCCCACGGCGAGCGCCTCGCCACCGCCCGCGGCCGCCGCGTCCGCGCCTGACCCCGGGAGCCGCCATGACCCGCTTCGTCAACCCCTACGCCCGCATCGACCTCGATCGCGACCGCCTCGTCGACGATCTGCACGCCTACCTGCTCGACCCCCTGCCCTCCCGCAACCAGCGCCCGGTGATCGCGGCCCTCGACGACCTCCACCCCGAGAGCGTCGAAATCCTCGAGGCCATGCTACTCGATGGAACCGAGGACCGCGAGGACGTCGCCGCCTACGTCGAGGCCGCCTTCGGACCGGGAGACGCCTGACCCCGGCGACCCCCAGCATCGCCGGCCCGCGAATCGGGATGGCGGCCGCCGCTCCCCGCGGCGCACCGTGCCGCCGCGGCCGGCGCGCCCGCGCATCCGGAACGCCCCGGAATGGCCCGCTTCCGGCCCCTTCCCCCCGCGGGCGGCCGACTGCGGGTGGCGTGATCGCGCGCCTGTCGCTCACGAGGGATGGGTTCGACATCATCCGGGGCGTCCGCGTTTCGTCGGGCGACTCGATCAGGAGCCGCGGGAACCATCGCGCTCCGCGGCCAGCCGAACCAGCGGTCTCCGGCGTCCCGGGCTCCCGAACATGCCCTGCCCGGCATCCGCGGAGTGTCAGGTTCGCGGTTTATTCCGGTGGGTGGAACGTCATGGCGCGGTGAAACCGCCAACGTCATGCTCCCCGGCGCACCGCTGGCATCTCCGGGGCGTCCGCCATCGCGGACCGGAGTTCCCGCCGGGGAACCCGCACGCGCCAGCGCCGGGAGGAGTTCGCCATGGACGGCCAACGGTTCGATGACGTCATTCGCTCGCTGGCGCTTGCGCTGCCGCGCACCCGCCGCCAGACCGTTGGTCTCGCGATTCGCGGCATCGTGGCGGCCGGCGCAGCCCGCCTCGTCCCGGCGCGCGCCGCTGGCGCCCAGCCCTGTGCCGGTCCGTTCGACGACTGCAGCTACCAGTCCTGCTGCGGCGGCCTCATCTGCGATGCCGGCTTCACCTGCGTCTACTCCAACGCGTACGGCTGCGGTGCCGAGGGCGAATCCTGCGAGGCGGTCCCATGCTGCGACGGGCTTTTCTGCTCATGGGATGGGGTCTGCCTCCTTTCCGCCGACTGCGGCGGCGAGTACGAGGGGTGCTGGAACCGCTCCTGCTGCGATGGCCTCGCCTGCAGCGGCGACTGGGTCTGCATCGCGGATGACGGGGCCTATTCCTGCGCCGGGTACGGCAGCCCCTGCGGCGACGCCGCCTGTTGCGACGGGCTGATCTGCGACTGGAACGGCGTCTGCACCGACCCGTGGGAGTCGTCGCCATGCGGATATGCCGGGGAGTCCTGCGAAAACCGGCCCTGCTGCGACGGCCTCGCCTGCACCGACGGTCTCGCCTGCGTCGCCGTCGACGCGATCTGCGGCGCCGAGTTCGAATCGTGCGAGAACCACGACTGCTGCGATGGGCTGACCTGCAACCAGTACCTCGTCTGCGGCTATTTCCTGCCGGGCAGCGGCTGCGCCCTGGAGGGCGAGCAGTGCCGGGAGGCCGGCTGCTGCGATGGCCTGGTCTGCAACGCGGATCTGGTCTGCGAGTACCCGTCCGCCACCTGCGCCTATGCCGATGAGCCCTGCGCCGCCATCCCCTGCTGCGCGGGGTTCGTCTGCAACGACGCCGCTGTCTGCCAGTGGCCCGCCGAACCTGCCACCTGCGGCTACACCCGCGAATCGTGCGAGAACCGCCCGTGCTGCGAGGGGTTCGGCTGCAACGCCCACCTCGCCTGCGAGCCCATCCCCTGGGGCTCCAACTGCGGCTACGTTGGCGACTCCTGCGAGAACCGGCCATGCTGCGACGGGCTGACCTGCACGCCCGGCCTGGCCTGCCAGCCCCGGGCGTGAATGGCGCGGGGCAGCCATCCGGGCCAACCGGGGCGTGCTCGCCTTGCGCCAGCGGAGGATCCGCGGGCCGGATGACCGTCGGACGGGCGACGCCCAACCCGTTGCTCCAGCCTGCGGGGCATCAAGGGCGCCGCAACCGAAGATGCCGCCCACCTGCCGCGCGAGCGACGGCAGGCCGTGAGGTTGACCGGGACGAGACCGGGCATGGCCTGCACAGGCCCGGCGCATCGCTGGCGGCCGGTCGCCGGTTCGGGCCAGTCGTGCCTGCCCGGCCGGCGGCGGCCCCGTGCCGCGCAGTGGCGGCCGCCCCGGGCGATCCCGCGGCCTCGCGCCGCGCCGCCCACCGGCTCGGAGCCGCGGAACCGCGGCTGGATCGCGGCAGCCTCACCCACGACTGCTGCCGGCCCAGGCGGATCGCGGCCGCCGGCCGCTGATCCCCGCCGGGCTCAGGCCGCCGGTGGCCGCAGCAGCACGATGCGCGGGTGGCAACCTCCGCCTCGGTACGGTCCAGTGCCTCGGACCAGTCAGACCGCAACGGCACGGCCCCGGGTTCGGTGATGAGCAACCGGATGACAGCCTCAATGGACATCCTGCCAGTGGGAATATGCCTGTCCACGATGTGCGAAGCGCGGCCGAACCGCCGGATGTTGACATGCGGCATGGCCGTGCCGATGCCCGGATGCCAGTGAAACTGGACTTCCTCTCCTCCAATCTCGATATCGTAGTGATATCTGGATGAGCGTACGTGGCCGCCAGCAACGACGATGTTGTGCAAGAACGCGATCCGCAACGGAACTGCATCACGTGGCAAAACGGGCGTCCAGCGTCGTATCTGGATCCAGAGTCCGCCGACGGTCGCATGAGCGCCCTGGATGAATCGCGCGTGACTGACGCAGGAAACTGCCTCCTGCATTGGAGCCACAAATCGCTGAACGGCAGCGCGGTCAGCCCTGTTGAGCAACGTCGGAGAAAACCGCAAGGTAGGTGACGTCGCCGTGGCGGGAGTCGTCGATGTGTTTGTCGTACTCCCCGGCCGCCAGGCGGCGAAGGAACTCCTCGCCGGAAATGCCAGGAAACCGACGGCACTCCCCGTCGAAGTAGGCTCGGGTCTGCTCTGGCGAAAGCACCTCGATGTCGTTGTGGGTCCCGATGTGTTCGATCGCCATGCCCGCCTCCTTTCGGCGCCGGGTGTGATCGTAATGCACGGCAATCGCCGCGCCCGACGGCCGGGCATCGGTGAGCGGGCCTACGGCTCGGCCGGAACCTCGCTGAGCCGCAGCGACAGCACCTTGCTCACCCCGTCCGCCCCCATGCTCACGCCGTAGAGCGTGTCCGCGATCTCGATGGTCCCCCTGTTGTGAGTCACCACGATCGCCTGCGTCCGCCCCGAGAGCGCCCGCAACTGCTCCCGGAACCGCACGATGTTCGCCTCGTCCAGCGCCGCGTCCACCTCGTCCAGGATGCAGAACGGCGACGGATTGACCCGCAGGATCGCCAGCAGCAGCGCGGCGGCGGTGAGCGACCGCTCCCCGCCCGACAGCAGCGCCAGGTTCTGCAGCCGCTTGCCCGGCGGCTGCGCCACGATGTCGATCCCCGGCTCCCCGTCCTCGTCCCGGACCAGCACCAGCCGCGCGGTGCCGCCGCCGAACAGCACCGTGAAAATGTCGGTGAACGCCTCGGCCACCCGTCCGAACGTCTCCTCGAACCGCGACCGCATCGTCTGGTCGAGGTCGGCCAGCAGCGTCTTCAGCGCCGCCGCCGCGCCCTCGATGTCGTCCAGTTGCGACCGCAGGAACCCGTGCCGCTCCGACTCCCGCTCGTACTCCCCGACGGCATCCTCGCCGACGTAGCCGATGCGCCGCAGCCGGTCCCGCAGCCGCGCGATCTCCCGCTCCCGCGCCGCGGCCTCCGCCGGGTCGCCCGCGTCCATCGCCGGCTCCGCCTCCCGCAGCGCCGCCGGGTCCTCCAGGTCCAGGTCGTCGCGGATCCGGCGCAGCAGCGCCGCCAGGTCGCCCTCCGCCCGCTCCCGCGCCAGGTGCGCGACCCCTGCCGCCCGCTCGCGGTCCAGCAGGTCCATCCGCGCCGCCTCCAGCGCCCGCCCGAGGTCGCCCAGTTCCCGCTCGGCCCGCTTGACTCCCGACTCAAGGTCCGCCCGGCCGCCGGCGAAGTCGGCGCGGCCCCGCTCCAGCGCCAAGGCCTCCACCGCCAGCCGCTGCCCGTCCACGGCCAGCGTTTCCCGTTCCCGGTCGAGCGCCGCCGCCCGTTCCGCGCGCAGCGCCCGCTCCCCGTCGATCGCCTCCCGCCGGGTCTCCAGCGCGCCCGCGCGCCGCCGTTCGGCGCGCAGCCGTTCCTCCAGCCCGGCCACCCGCAGATCCTCGTCGGCGGCGGCGCGGCTCGTCTCGCCGGCCGCCGCCTCGGCCCGCTCGCGGGCGGCCGCCCCGGACTGCGCCTCCCGCGCCAGCGCGGCCGCCCGCCGGTCGAGCCCGGCCCGGTCCTCGGCCAGCGTGGCCAGGTTGCCGGCGATCGCGGCGGCGTCCCCGTCGAGCGCGGCCAGCCGTGCGTCCGCCGTGGCCCGCTCCCGCCGCACATCCGCCACCCAGGCGTCCAGCCGCGTCCGCTGGCGGGCCCGCTCCACGGCCGCCGCCGCCCCGGCCGCCCGCGCCGATTCCGCCGCCCGCCGCTGCGCGGCCAGCGCCCGCGCCTCCTCCTCCCGCGCCTGCCGGGCGGCGCGGGCCGCGGCAAGGTCGCGCTCCAGCGCGCCCACCTGCCCCGGCAGTTCCCGCAGTTCGCGCTCGCGGCCGAGCACTCCGCTCTCCCGCACCGCCGCGCCGCCGGTCACGCTCCCGCCCGACCGCGCGATTTCTCCGGCCAGCGTCACCGCGCTCCAGCCGCCCGGCAACAGCGGCAGCGCCGCCTTCGCGTCCGGCAGGGCCTCCACCCCCAGCACCCGGCCCAGCAGCGACTCGATCACCGGGCGCACCGCCGGATCGCTGGTCACGAGGTCGCAGGCCACCCCGCGCGACCCGGCCAGCGCCAGCGCGCGGCTCGCGTCTCCTCCCCGGCCGCCCCGCACCGTCTCCAGCGGCTGGAAGGTCGCCCGCCCCGCCCCGGACGCTTTCAGCAGCGCGATCGCCGCCTCGGCGTCCGCCCAGCGGCGGGTCACGATGTCCTGCAGGTGGCCGCCTAGCGCCACCTCGATCGCGGTGTCATAGTCGGCCGGCACGGACGCCAGTTCCGCCACCGTGCCCAGCACGCCCTGCAGCCGCCCGGCCCGCGCCGCCTCCAGCGCCGCGCGCACGCCCGCATGCAGCCCCGCCCCCGACTCCTGCAGCCGCCGCAGCGCGGTCAGCCGGCCCGATGCCTCCGACAGCGCGCTCTCGGCCGCCGCGGCTTCGGCGGAGGCCGCGGCGAGCGCCGCCGAACAACTCCGCTCGGCCTCGGCGATGGCGGCCAGCCGCCGGTCGAGTTCGGCCAGCGCCGCCTGCTCCTCGCTGGCGGCATCCTCGGCCGCCCGGATTTCCCCCGCCAGCGCGGCGATCCGGTTCGCCCGTTCCTGCCCGGCCGCCGCCGTCCGGCCCCGCTCGATCTCGCCGCTTTCCTGCTGCTGGCGCAGCAACGCCTCGCGCTGGGCCAGCGCGGCCCGTTCCCGCTCGGCCGCCGCAATCGCCTGCGTCCGCGCCGCCGCCGCCTGCTCGATCCGGGAGCGCTCGGCCCGCGCCTCGGCGGCCTCACGGGCGCGGCTCGCCGCCGCCTCCCGCGCCGCCTCCAGTTCCCGCCCGAGTTCCGCGAGGTCTCCCGCCAGTTTCCCGATGTCGGCCTCGACCGCCGCCGCCTGCTCGTCCAGCCCGGTCTGCGTGTCGGCCATGTCCTGCCGGCGCCGCGCCAGCGCCTCGCCGCGTTCGAACGCCAGATCCCGCTCGTGCCGAACCCGCCGGATTCGGTCCTCCAGATCCCGGGCCTGCGCGTCGTGCGCGGCAATCGCCTCCCGCGCCGCCGCCGCCGCCAGCCGCGCCGGGTCGCCCGCCGCCATCCGGGTCTCGACCGCGGCCCGCGCCGCCGCCGCCCCCCGCTCGGCACGTTCGCCGGTTTCAGCGGCGGTCTCCACCGCGACGGCCGAGGCCCGCAGCAATCCGGCGAGGTGGGCCCGTTGCAGGGCGGTCAGTTCGGCCCGCAGGTCGTGATACTCCCGGGCCTGCCGCGCCGCCCGCTCCATCGTGCGCAGCCGCGGTTCGAGATCGGCCAGCAGGTCGGCCACCCGCGCGCTGTTGCCCTCGGCCTCGGCCAGATTGCGCTCGGTCTCCGCGACCTTCATCCGCAGCCCGGACAGGTCGGCGGCGTGCTCGAACAGGTTCCGCCGCTCGACCGGCCGCTGGCTGAGCGCTGCCTCGATCAGCCCCTGCCCGACGACCACATGGCTCTGCCCGAGCCCCGCGGTCAACTGCTGCACGTCCTTCAGCCGCACCTTGCGGCCGTTGATCAGGTACTGGTTCTCGCCGCCGCGGTAGGCCCGCCGGGTGACCGTCACCTCCGAAAACTCGATCGGCAGCCAGCCATCCGCGTTGTCGAAGGTCAGCGACGCCTCGGCCAGCCCCGACGGCGACCGGCCCTGCCCGCCGGCGAAGATCACATCCTCGGTCTTCTTCGCCCGCAGCGCCGACGACCCCTGCTCCCCCAGCACCCAGCGCACCGCATCGGCCACGTTGGACTTGCCGCTGCCGTTCGGCCCCACCACCGCGGTGATGCCCGGCTCGAACGTCAGCACCGTCCGGTTGGCGAAGCTCTTGAAGCCATGCAGTTCCAGCCGGGTCAGCTTCGGCGCCCGCGCCGGTGCGGCGGCAGTGGGTTGTGTCGTCGCGTCGGTCATGGGCGGGGGGGGCGGCGGGC
>JBJTKE010000158.1:0-3456 GCA_046096285.1 Chloroflexota bacterium | reverse complement strand
CTCATCGGCTGGGCCATGGGCACGCCGATGAATCTCGTCTTTCACCCCTTCGAGTTGATCGCCCTCATCGGCGCCGGCCTGATCGCCGTGCTCGTCTCGGTCGACGGCGAGTCAAACTGGCTCGAGGGCGCGCAACTCATCGCCCTCTACATCATCTTTGGCATCGCCTTCTATTTCGTGCCGTGACGGCCAGGAGAGAGAACGTGGAAGCGGACGCCCTGCTCGAAGTCCTGCGCGACGCCGGCGCACTGAAGGACGGTCACTTCCTGCTGGCATCGGGCCGGCACAGCGGCCAGTACGTGGAGAAATTCGATCTCCTGCGGCGCCCGGCCGCCACCGTGGCCGCCTGCGCCAGCATCGCCCGTCCTTTCGCGGGCCAGGGCGTCGACGTCGTGGCCGGCCCCACCACCGGCGGCGTGATCCTCGCCTTCGAGACCGCGCGCCAGATGGGCGTGAGCGCCGCCTACGCCGAACGGGCCTCCGACGGCTCGTCCCGCCGCGAGTTCCGGCGCGGCACGACCTTCGCTCCCGGCTCTCGCGTGCTCGTGGTGGACGACATCCTGACCACCGGCGGTTCGGTGCGGGAGACGCTGGCCGCGCTCGCGGCGCAGCCGGTTCAGGTCGTCGGGGTCTCCGTGCTGGTGGATCGCAGCGGCGGCGCGGTCGAGTTCGGCGTGCCCCTGTATCCGCTGGTTCGCCTCTCCATCGAAACCTGGGAGGCGGCGGATTGCCCGCTCTGCCGCCGCGGCGTACCGCTGGTCAAGCCCGGCACCACCGCCACGCCAGCGGCGGGGCAGTAGGGCAGGGGCGCCGGACGCCAGGCGTCCCGGCGGCGGATCTATTCGGGCTCGGAGGCCGTGCGCTGCCGCAGTTCGGCGTGCAGCGTCTCCAGTTCGTCGAGGCGCTTGTCGATCTGGGCCAGCAGGTCCGGCCGCGGCCGCTTCACGTATTCGTCGCGGAGTTCCAGCAGCATCTGCGCCATGCGGCCGATGGTGCGGACGGTGTGGACCGGGTCGTCTTCCCGGCTTGGATGACTGTAGCCGCTCATGCTGGTTCCCTCGAATTGCTGCCCCGGCTCACGCCGGCGCCACCCCCGCGAGCAAAGATCGCAGTTCCGGCTCGCCGAGCACCGGCACGCCCAGGTCGCGGGCGCGGGCCTCCTTGCTGCCGGATTCCTCGCCCGCGACCACGTAGCTGGTCTTTTTCGACACCGACCCGGTCACGTTCGCGCCGAGCCTGCGGAGACGTTCCTCCGCCTCGGTGCGTCCGATGCCCTCGAAGCGTCCGGTCAGCACGATCGTCAGCCCCGCAAGCGGCGCGCCATGGTCCTGCGCCGAGCCCGCCTCCTCGGTGCGAACCCCGGCCGTCCGCAGCTTGGCGATCACCTGCTGGTTGCGCGGCTCCTCGAAGAAGTCGTGGACGCTCTGGGCAAGCACCGGTCCGATCCCCGGCGTCGCCGCGATCTCGTCCTGCGTTGCCGCCGTCAGCGCTTCCAGCGAGCCGAACCGCTCGGCCAGCAGCGCCGCCGTCCGTTCCCCGACATGGCGCACGCCGAGCCCGTTGATCAGCCGGGCCAGCGGCTGCCCCTTGCTGGCCTCGATCGCCTCGCGCAGGTTGCCGGCGCTCTTCTCGCCGAGCCGTTCGAGCGCCGCGATCTCCTCCCATGGCAGCCCGTAGAGATCGGCCACGTCGCGGATCCAGCCGAGGTCGATGAACCGGTCCACCAGTTTCTCGCCGAACCCGCTGATGTCCATCGCGCCTCGGCTCACGAAGTGCTCGACATGGCGCTTGAGTTGGGCGGGGCAGGCGGCGTTCGTGCAGTAGCGCATCGCCTCGCCCTCCTCGCGGTGGGCGGGCGCGCCGCAGGAGGGGCAGACGTCCGGCATCGTGAACGGACGCTCCTCGCCCGTCCGGCGCTCGGGGATCGCCTGCACGATTTGCGGGATCACGTCTCCCGCGCGCTGCACCACCACCGTGTCGCCGATCAGCAACCCCTTGCGCTCGATCTCGTCCTCGTTGTGCAGCGTGGCCCGGCTCACCATCACCCCGCCGACGTTGACCGGTTCCAGCACCGCGAGTGGATTGAGCGTCCCGGTCCGTCCCACGTTCACCAGGATGTCCAGCAGTCGGGTCGTCTGCTGGATCGCGGGGAACTTGTAGGCCGTTGCCCACCGGGGCTCCCGCGCGACCGCTCCAAGTTCTTCCTGCTGCCTGCGGTCGTTCACCTTGATCACGACGCCGTCGATCTCGTAGGCCAGGTCGTAGCGGCGGCCGAGCCACCACTGGCAGCGCTCCCACACCGCATCGAGGCTGGAGGCCGCCTGCGCGTCCGGGCTCGTGTCGAAACCGAGGCGGCGCAGCCACTGCAGGCCTGCCAGGTGGCCTTCCGGCTCGGGCATCCCGGAGACGTAGCCGAACCCGTACACGAACAACCGCAGCGGCCGGGCGGCGGTGACTCGCGGGTCCAACTGCCGCAGGGAGCCGGCGGCCGCGTTGCGGGGGTTCATGAAGGTCTTTCCCCCCTCGAGTTCGATGCGCTCGTTGAGCGCATCGAAATCCGCCCGGCGCATGTAGACCTCGCCCCGGACCTCGATGACCGGGGGCACGCCCGCGTCTCCGTGCGGATTTAGGCGAAGCGGGATCGTGGGAACGGTGCGCAGGTTGGCGGTGATGTCCTCGCCGACGACGCCGTCGCCGCGAGTCGCACCGTGGTCGAGCATTCCGTCGACATACGTGAGCGCGACGGCCAGACCGTCGATCTTCGGCTCCGTCACGAAGGTGAAGGCCTCGCCGGGCAGGATCCGCTCGATCCTCGCCGCCCAGCCTTCGAGTTCCTCCCGGCTGAAGACGTTGCTCAACGAGAGCAGCGGGATCGGGTGGCTGACCTGCGCGAACCCCGCCTGCGGGGCCGCTCCGACCCGCTGCGTGGGAGAATCAGCGGAGATCAGTTCGGGGTGGGCCGCCTCGATGGCCCGGATTTCCGCGATGCCCGCGTCGTACTCCGCGTCGGATGCCGTCGGGCGGTCCCGCACGGCGTCTTCATGGGCCTGCCGGCGCGCCACGGAGCGCAGGGCATCGAGCCGCCGTGCGAGATCCGCGTTCGGTTGGTCGTCTGTTGGCATTGGCAGGCTCACCGGCTGTGGAACGCGGCTGGCGGTTCCCGGAGTGAACGTACATCCGAGTCTAGCACACCCGCGCCGCCTCCCCGGCGGCCCCCGCATGGCAGGAGAGCGACCCGTGGGCGAGTCCGCGGACGATCCGCCGGAGCAGGTCCGGTATCGCCATCTCGAACGCCGCGCCGAGGAGTTTCTCCGCGGCCGCGGCGGCAGCGCGCCCGAGGACCTGCTCATCGCCTACGTGTATGGCGCCGGGTTCCGGCCCGAGTTCTGGCGCGCCACCTTCCGCGAGCAGATGGGCCACTGCCCGACCCTGCGCCTCAGGGCCGACGGCTGCTGG
>JBJTKE010000157.1:0-6085 GCA_046096285.1 Chloroflexota bacterium | reverse complement strand
TGATGGCCCTGATGGCCCTGATGGCCCTGATGGCCCGAATCCTGCCTGTCGTCTTCGTCAGGCAGGGCCGGTTCTTCCGATTCGCGTGAATCCATGGCAAATCCTTAGCTACGATGATGCTCCACACGATAATCTGTGATGCTCGTTGACTTGTGCCTCGCGCAAGTATCCGATGCCGAAGGCACATCCGGCCAGTCCTCTGCCCCCGACCCGGCTGCTACCATACGCCCATGAAGGAGCGTGCATCATGACCGACTGGACCGGCCACCAGCGCGACATCGCCGCCATCCGCAAGGACTACACGCTCGGCGGCCTCGACGAGCCCGACGCCCACCCCAACCCCATCGCCCAGTTCTCCCGCTGGTTCGCCGAGGCGGAGCAGGCGGGCGTCCCCGAGCACAATGCCATGACCGTCGCCACCGTCTCCGCCGACGGCCAGCCCTCCGCCCGCATCGTCCTCCTCAAGGGCGTGGACGACCGCGGCTTCGTCTTTTTTACCAACTACGAGAGCCGCAAGGGCCTCGAACTCGGCGCGAATCCGCACGCCGCCCTCGCCTTCGTCTGGCCGCAACTCGAGCGGCAGGTCCGCATCGAGGGAACGGTCGCCCGCACCTCCCGCGATGAGTCCCGCGCCTATTTCGACAGCCGTCCCCTCGGCAGCCGCCTCGGCGCAAGTCTCTCCCGCCAGAGCCGCGTCATCGCCGGCCGCGACGAACTTGAGCGGGAGTTCGCCCTCCTTCAGGACCGCCACCCGGACGGCGATGTTCCCCTGCCCGAGTACTGGGGCGGCTACCGCCTCGCTCCCCACGCCATCGAGTTCTGGCAGGGCCGCCCAAGCCGCCTCCACGACCGCCTGCGCTACCGTCGCGACGGCGGAGCCTGGGTCATCGAGCGCCTCTCCCCGTAGGGTTCCCGCTTCCGGCATCCTTCAAATGCGCCACGCGGGATTCCACCAAATCCGCGATGCGCCGCCGCGTTCCGTTCGCCATCATGGCCGCAACCTGACACGTCGCGCTCCCGCGAGGACCACGCCCGGTCCCGCGGAGCGCGTCCACCGGCCTCGCGGAAGGGACCCATGATGGACGCCGCATCCTTCGACCGCATCGCCCGCGCCGTGCATGCCCGCATCGGCAGGCGCGCCGCCCTGCGCGGACTCGCCGCCCTGATCGCGGCCCCCATCGCCGCGGCCACGGCGACCGCCGCCACCGCCGCCCGCAATCCCGGCCGCACGCCCCGGTCCGGGAAGGCCGCCCCTGCCCGTGAGGCCGGCAGCCGCGCGGTGCTCGCCCCCCAAATCGCCAGCGCCGCCGCCGCCCACCGCAACGGCCAGACCTTCATCACCTGGACCGAGCGCGCCGATCTCGCCGGCGAGCGCTACCAGGTCTTCCGCCACTCCGCGCCGATCACCGCCGGCAACATCGCCGCCGCCACCCTCCTCGGCGAGGTCGGCAAGGGCTCCGCGAACGTCTGGACCGACCGCTACAAGGAGGGCGGCAGCGACTACGACTGGCGCTGGCGCTACCTCGAACGGGCCGTGATCGAGAACGGCGCGGCCCCGCTTGCGGCGGGCTCCGGCCTCCTCGTCTGGACCCCGGACCAGGCCGACATCGACGCCGCCGCCAGCGCCCATTACGCCGTCGCCGTCGTCGCCGCCAACGGCACGCGCGCCGCCATCCTGCAGGCTGGCCCCGTGGCCGAATCCGTCGCCGATCCCCGCCCGGTGCTCGCCCGCAGCGAGGCGGGCGGGGATGTCCGGGTCTACATCCAGTACATGGACCTGCGGGAGTGGAACCCCACCTTCCACGCGCCCGGCGCGGCCCGCCTGCTCGGCCTCTCCGAGAACGACCCCCGCATCGCCCACGCCCTCGCCTACGCCTACACCTACGTCGTCGCCGCTCCCAACCCGGGCAATTGCCCCGGCAACGTCGTTCCCCCGGTGATGCCGCTGCACGTCCCGCTTCACGGCTGGACCGGGGACGGCAGCGGCCCCGACCTCGGCCGCTCCCCCTACTTCTGCGGCTGGGAGATCCGCGCCGTCGACACCGCCCAGACCTGGTGGTTCGGCTTCGCCGAGACGTGCGACTTCCGCACCGGCGCCGCGCCCGCCCGCGGCGACCGCATCGCCAACTTCACCGAGCAGCGCGTCCTCCGCATGGTCCACGACGCCCTGCGCGATCCGGTCCTCGGCCCCCGCATCGACCCCGAGCGCGTCTACCTCTACGGCAGTTCCATGGGCGGCTCGGGCACGCTGGCGATGGCGAGCCGCTTCCCCCGCCCCTTTGCCGCCGCCTACGCCGGCCAGCCCATGACCGACTACGCCACCTGCGGCGACGGCGGCGGGACCGACTGGCGCTCCGACGTCGACTGGAAATGGGGGGCGGTCGACCTCGACCTCCCGGTCGTCATCCGCGCGCCGCGAACCTGGGCGGATCACCTCCAGCGGTACGCCGGCACGGGAGTCTGGTCCTGGCAGGATCACGCCGCCCAACTCCCCCGCCGCCGCCGCGACGACATGGTTCCCCTCGGCGTCGCCCACGGCCTGCGCGACGACATCATCGAGTGGCCCACCCAGGGCCGCCCCTTCTACGACGGCCTCGAACGCGCCGGGCAGGCCATGGCCGGCCGCACCATCGACATGGGTCACTCCTGGACCGGCTGGGCCGGCCTGCCCCGCCCGCTCGGCACCGACGACTCTCTCGTGCCCTTCGCCGCCATGCGCGCCGTGCTCTCCGAGACCGTCCCCGGCTTTGCGTCCGATTCCGCCGACCCGGGCGGCGGCAGCGATTCCGGCGGCGGTGGCGGCGATTCCGGCGGCGGCGGCGGCGACTCCGGCGGCGGCGGCGGCAATGCCGGCGGCGGCGTGACCTGCCGCGCCGGCGGCGGCCGCTGCACCCGGTCCTCCCAGTGCTGCTCCGGGCGCTGCGCGGGCGCCGCCTCCAGCCGCGGTGGCCGCAAGACGCGCCGCAAGCGTTGCGCCCCCTGCGCCGGCGACTGCGCGCGCGTCTCCTTCCGGTCCGCCCCGGACCATGAGGCCACCTGGCGGCTCGGCCTCGAATGGTCGGCCTCCTGGATGGCGTGGGACGGCCCGCCGGTCGACCAGGCCAACCGCTGGCGCATCTCCCTGCGCGCCGCCGACGGCGCGGACCACGTCGTGACGGTGATCCCGCGCCGCATCCAGCGCTTCGAGGTCCGCTCCGGCGCGTCCTGCCGCTGGACGGTCCGCAGCATCTCCGGCGGCGCCGAACTCGGCTCCGGCGCGGTTTCGCCCGACGCCGACGGCCTGCTCGTCATTCCCGGCGTGCCGGTGACGCCCTCCGGCGTCCGTCTCGAGATCGTCCCGGCCTGACTGGCGGCGGCGTCCGGCAGGCGCCGGGCGCCGCCCCCCGTTCCTGCTCCGCGCGGGTCCGCGCGCTTCCGGCTGGCGTCCACGGCCGCCAGGCGCGATCCGGCCGCGTCAGCGGCATCTCCCGCAAATGCGCTACCCGGACTTCCTGCAAAATCGTGATGACACCGCCCGCCCGTCACGGCTATGCTCTGGGCAGATGGCAGGAGACGATGAGCCCGGAGCGACCGTGGGCTGTCTTCCTGTGCGGAGCGGTCAGGGAGTGGTGGAATGAGATCACGGCTGGCGATTTTCTTTGCGATCGTGCTCGCGCTGTCCTCGGTGGCGCCCGGCCTGGCCGGCGACCGCGGAGGCCGGATTCGCCCCGTCGGCGACGCCCGGCAGGAGCGGTCGGCCCCGGCCGCCGCCGCCGAGAAGTCCGGGAAGGACGGCAAGCCCGCCGCCGAGGCCTCCCGCAAGGACCAGCCGAAGCGGAACCTCGAAACCGGCGTCATCAGGGAAGTCACCCCGGCCGAGCCCACCGGCGCCATGCTCTACAACGTCGTCTTCAAGGACAACGTGAAGGACCCGAAGGCGCTCGCCCTCGACCTTGCGAAGGAGCAGGGCTTCAAGCCGACCCACGTCTACCGCAACCTCTTCAAGGGGTTCGCCGGCAAGATGACCCCGGAGCAGGCCCGCAAGCTCTCCCGCGATCAGCGCGTCGTCACCGTGAGCGTCGCCCGCAAGATGCAGTTGGCCGCCCAGTCGATCCCGACCGGCATCACCCGCATCGCCGCCACCGCCAACACCTACGCCAACATCAACGGAACTGACGAGCGCGTCGACGCCGACGTCATGGTCATCGACGAACTGGTCGACTTCCACCCCGACCTGAACGTCGTCTCCCGCGCCGACTGCGTGGACGGCACGGTCAGCGGCGGCGAGGTGGGCGGCGGCCACGGCACCCATGTGGCAGGCACCATCGCCGCCCTCGACAACGGCATCGGCGTCGTCGGCGTCGCTCCCGGCGCCCGCATCTGGTCCGTGAACGTCTTCCAGAGCGGCGGCGCCTACGACAGCTGGATCGCCTGCGCCCTCGACGCGGCGGCCGCCGCCAAGGTCGACGTCGCCAACATGAGCCTCGGCGGCGGCGCGTCCTACGAGAGCAAGTGCGGCGGCAGCGACGTGATGCACAACGCCGTCTGCCGCGCCGTCAACGCCGGCGTCACCGTGGTCGTCGCTGCGGGCAACTCCGCGAAGGATTCGAAGAGCTTCGTTCCCGCCCAGTACGACGAGGTGATCACCGTCTCCGCCCTGGATGACCGCGACGGCACCGCATCCGGCGACCGCCTGGCTTCCTTCAGCAACTTCGGCGCGGACGTGGACATCGCCGCTCCCGGCGTCTACGTCCAGTCCACCATGCCCGGCAACACCCTCGGCACCATGAGCGGCACCAGCATGGCCTCGCCGCATGTCGCTGGCTCAGCCGCCCTCTACCGCGCCCAGTACCCGAACGCCACCCCGGCCGAGGTCAAGGCCGCCATCATCGCCAACCGCGAGAACATCGCCCTGCCCTACGACCCGGACGGCATCAACGAGGGCGTCCTCAACGTCCGCAACCTGAACAGCGGCGGCCCGAACCCGACCCCCACCCCCTCGCCCACGCCGTCGCCGACCCCGTCGCCGACCCCGACCCCGCCGCCCGCGGACACCACCGCCCCGGTCGTCACCCTCACCAGCCCGACCACCAACTCGGTGAAGCAGACCTTCACCATGGCGGCCACCGCCACCGACGCCTCCGGCATCGCGCGGGTCGAGTTCTGGTATTGCGTCTCCTCCTCCTGCGCCAAGATCGGCACCGACTTCACCGCTCCCTACAGCATGACCGTCAAGGCCAGCCTCGGCACCTATTCCCTGTACGCGGTCGGCTTCGACAACTTCGGCAACCGCGGCGAGTCCGCGAAGCGCACGGTCTCCGTCACCAAGTCCGCCACCGTCAAGGGCGCGGACACGAAGAACGGCAAGGCCGGGAAGGCCGGCAAGCAGGAGCGGCAGGCTGGCAGCAACGGCAAGCACGGCCGGAAGTAGCCCCCGGCTCCTGCTCCGCATCAACCGGCGCCCACGGCGCACCAGTCCAGCAGCCCAGCGGCCCCGGCGAATCGCTCGCCGGGGCCGCTGGCGTATCATTCGGACGAGTTCCCCGCTCCCGTTCTCCCGGAGTTGCCCATGGCCGCCACCGCGCTCCTCACCGCCGACGAGTTGCTGGCCCTCCCCGAGTCCGAGCAGGGCGAGTTGATCCGGGGAGACCTGCAGCCCATGTCGCCCAACAGCTTCGACCACGCGCTCCTGACCGGCCGGCTGAACCTCGCCCTCCTTCTCTGGGCCAGAGACACCGGCGCGGGAACGGTCGGCAACGAACTCGGCTTCATCCTCGCTCACGACCCCGACACCGTGCTCGCGCCGGATATCTTTTTTCTGACCGCCGCTCGCGTGCCAGCCCGCGGCACGCCGGGTTTCCTCGCGCTGGCGCCCGACCTCGCCGTCGAGGTGCTCTCCCCCTCCAACTCCGCCAGCGCCATTCTCGAAAAGGTGCGCATCTACCTCGGCGCGGGCGTTCGTCTCGTCTGGATCGTCGATCCCGAGACGAACACCCTTACTGAATACCCCGCAGGCGCGGCCCCCCGCTCCCTCACCGCCGCCGACACCCTCGACGGCGGCGATGTTCTCCCCGGCTTCTCGCTGGAACTCGAACCACTCTTTGGC
>JBJTKE010000156.1:0-2981 GCA_046096285.1 Chloroflexota bacterium | reverse complement strand
GCCCATGCCGGGGCGGGCCGCCGGGTTTTCCTTTCTCTTTCGCCCATCGGGGCCGCGGCGACCACGCCGCCGCATGACGCAGGAGGCCGCATGAAACCGCACGCCGAGGCAGCGATCGCCATGCCCCGCTCGGGCATCCGTGAGGTGATGGAGCTCGCCGCCGGGAAAGAGGGGCTGATCAAGCTGCACGTCGGGGAGCCAAGCTTCCGCACCCCGCTGCACATCATCGAGGCGGCGATGCAGGCCGCGCGCGACGGCCACACCCGCTACACCGCCAACGCCGGCACGCCCGCCCTGCGGGCGGCGGTCGCCGCCCGCTACACGCCGCGCTACGGGTACGAGGTCTCCCCGGAGGAGGTGCTGATCGGCACGGGCGCGGTGAACGCGATCGGGCCGATGCTCTTCTCGCTGATTCACGACGGCGACGAGGTGCTCGTTCCCGACCCCGGCTGGCCGAACTACCAGGGCCAGGTGACGCTCGCCCGCGGCGCGAGCGTGGTCTACCCGCTGCGCGCCGAGCACGGCTGGCTGCCGCAGACCGCCGACCTCGAGGCGCTGGTCACCGGCAGGACGAAGGTCCTGATCCTGAACAACCCCTCCAACCCCTGCGGCGTGGTCTGGCCGAAAGCGACGGTGCAGGCGGTGATGGCCTGGGCGGAGCGGCATGACCTGTGGGTCATCACCGACGAGATCTACGAGGACCTGATCTACGACGGCGAGTTCGTGCCCGCGGCGCCGTTCGGGCGGGAGCGGACGATCGCCATTGGCGGCTGCTCCAAGAGCTACGCCATGACCGGCTGGCGGATCGGCTGGGCGATCGCCCCGCGGGACCTGACGGCGCTGGCGGCGAAGGTGCAGGAGGGCATCGTCTCCTGCCCGGCGGATGTCTCGCAGTCGGCGGCGCTGGCCGCGCTGACCGGGCCGCAGGCGTGCGTCGAGGAGATGCGGGCGGCCTACGAGCGGCGGCGGGATCTGGTGCGGGAGATGCTTGCGCCGGCCGGGTTGCTGCCGACCGTGCCGGAAGGCGCGTTTTACGCGATGATCGACTTCCGCGAGCTCGGGATGCCGAGCCGCGAGGTGGTGCGGATGCTGATCCAGGAGGAGGGGGTGACGCTGGCGCCGGGCACGGCCTTCGGGCAGCAGGCCGAGGGGATGGCGCGGATGTCGCTGGCCTCCTCCGACGAGGAACTGCAGGCGGGCTGCGAGCGGATCGTCGCCTTCGCCAGCCGGCACGCGAAGGCGGGCGCGGTGGCGTGACGGGCTTGTGGGCTCATGGGCTTGTGGCTTGTGGCTTGTGGGCTTGTGGGCTGATGGGCTTGTGGCTTTTGGGGTGAGCGGGAAGTCGGTGGCGTATTTGGGGGTGGCAGCGCGGGGTTGTGGTCAATCGGCCAGCAAGCCACAAGCCACAAGCCACAAGCCACAAGCCTACAAGCCCACTTACGGGGAATCCGGCCGGAGCGCGGGCTCCGGTCTTGACGGGAGCGGGAACGAGAGTACGAGGACGCGATGAAACTGCTGACGTTCCGGGAAGATGGCAAGCAGAAGCTGGGCATCCTGACCGATGCCGGGGTGATCGACGTGGCGGCGGCGCGGACGGCGCTGGGGGTGCCGCGGGTGCCGGCGACCATGGACGCGGCGCTGTCGAAGGGGGTGTCGGGGCAGAACGCGCTGGCCAAGCTGGCCGAGGCGGCGAAGGGGCAGAAGGGTCCGTGGCTGAAGGCGGAGAAGGGGCTGGCCATCGGGCCGGCGGTGCCCAACCCGGGCAAGATCATCTGCGTCGGCCTGAACTACCGGAAGCACGCCGAGGAGTCGGGGATGGCGCCGCCGAAGACCCCGATCCTCTTCTCCAAGTTCAACAACACGATCGCGGCGCCGGGCGAGGAGGTGCCGCTGACGAAGGCCGGGGCCGAGTACGACTATGAGGTCGAGCTCGGGGTGGTGATCGGCAAGACGGCGCGCAACGTCACGAAGCGGTCGGCGCTCAAGCACGTCTACGGGTACGTCACGGCGAACGACATCTCCTGCCGGGACCTGCAGATGAAGACCTCGCAGTGGCTGATCGGCAAGACGCAGGACAAGTTCCTGCCGATCGGCCCCTACGTGGTGACCGCGGATGAGGCGGGCGACCCGCAGGGGCACGTCATCAAGACCTGGCACAACGGCAAGCTGCGCCAGAACAGCAACACGGCGGACATGATCTTCACGGTGGCGGAAATCATCGCCTACGCGAGCGCCATCTTCCCGCTGGAGCCGGGCGACGTGATCGTCACCGGCACGCCGGAGGGGGTGATCATGGGGCTGCCGGAGAAGAACTGGCTGAAACCGGGCGACGAGGTGACGGTCGAGGTCGAGGGCCTCGGCAAGCTGACCAACAGCTTCGTCGCGGGGTAGCCCGCGCCGCGGGACCTAACTGGGCGACCACGACGGCGGCCCCGAAACCGGGGCCGCCGTTCGCGCGCCGGGGATGCCGCGGGGTGGTCGGGCCGCCTCAGGTGGCGGGGGCGTATTCGGCGAACCAGGCCAGCATGTCGTCCCAGGCGACCAGGGCCTGCTCCTCGTTCCAGCGGGGGCTGGTGTCGTTGTGGAAGGCGTGCTGGGTGCCGGGGTAGACGGCGATCTCGAAGGTGTCGCCGGCGGCTTCGAGGGCGGCGGCGAGTTCGTCGCGGCCACGGTTGGCGAAGTCCTTGGGATCCTCGGCGTAGATGCCGAGCATGGCGGCGCGGATGCCGGGAACGTCCTCCAGCGGCGGCGGCGGGCCGTACCAGGCGGCGCCCGCCCGGAGGGATTCGAGTTTGGTGGCGGTGCGCCAGGTGATGCCGCCGCCGAAGCAGAACCCGGTCATGCAGAGGCGGTTGGCGTCGGCGCCCGGCTGCCCGGCGGCCCAGGCGGCGCGCGCGCTCCGCAGCGCCCCGTCGACGGTTTCATCGCGCGCGCCGCCGGGGGCGCCCGGACGCCGGGCCGGGCCCAGGGCGGGGGAGGCG
>JBJTKE010000155.1:0-15603 GCA_046096285.1 Chloroflexota bacterium | reverse complement strand
GGGATTCGAACCCTCGAAGGACGTATAAGGCCCTTAACCGCTTAGCAGGCGGCCCCATTCGACCACTCTGGCACCTCCCCGGGCACGGTCGCGAAGTGTACCCCGAACCGGCGGCGCTCACAAACGAACGGGTACGTCCTGCTGGCGTTCTCGGACCGCCATCGCCCGGCATCTCGCCGCGGGCGGCCATCTCCCGCCAATCGCGCACCTCCCGCATGGCGCCGGCAAGCGACGGCCGCCGTGCCTCCCCCACCCACTGCGGAGACTCGATGGGCCTCCGGGCCGCGTGGTCGATCCGGTGGCAACGGTGGGCATGGGCCGGTTCCGGCAGATGGAACGGCACGCCATCGCGGCGGCATCCCCAATCCCCGGGGCGTCGCCTGGATGGCCCTCCATCCACGGAACGCCGCGCCCGAGGCCCCACGCGAGGCCCGGCCTTGCCGGCCCGAAAGAGAACGCTCACCGGCGCAGGAAACTCCCATGCAACCCAGGCGAGCCGTCGGATCGGACGGGTGATCGACGGGTGGCCAGCCAGCGCGCGCAACGGTGCGAGGGGCCTCATGGCGTCGGGGCCCGCGGCGGAGAGGGTGGGATTCGAACCCACGGTGCTTGCGCACGGCCGTTTTCAAGACGGCAGCCTTCAACCACTCGGCCACCTCTCCATGGCGGCGCCGCAAGTCTACGCTCGCCCCGGCCCCGGCTCAACCGGCGGGGCGCGGCCCGGACCTCAGGATTACAGGCCGGACCCGAGCACCAGCATCAGCGGAAACCCGATGCCTATCACCCAGAGCAACCAGACGAGGCACCCGGACCCGCTCGCGCGCACCCCGGTCTCCCGCTGGTACTTCACCGAGGACCGCCAGAACAGCACGTTGGCGATCAGGCCCGGCACGTAGAACGCGAAGTACAGGGCCAGGCAGACCCACGCCCAGACGGTGTAGGACTTGCCGGGATCGGCCAACTGCAGGCCGCGCCGGCCGTCGCCGGCATGGTGGTGGTGATGCTCCTCGCGGATGATCACGACCTGACGGGACGGCTCCTCCTCCCGGTCGCGGGACCAATTGCCGACCAACCCGGGACCGGAGCCCGCCTCGTCCTCCTCGCCGGGGTCTTCCCAGGCGGGGCGCGGAGAGGAACCGCGCGGCGCGCCGCAGCCGGGGCAGAAGCGCATCCCGGGTTCCAGGGTCGCGCCGCAATGTGGGCAGTACATGTTCCGCCTCCGGGCAGCGGCCGCAGGGGCCGCTCACGCCACCGAATGTGACACACGGGAGCGCCCGCGTGCAACCGCACGCCGGAACGGGCGGAGCAGGCGCTACTGCCTGCCGATGACCTCCTGCCCGCCGAGGTAGGGGCGCAGCACGGGCGGGATCACGATCGTGCCGTCCTCCTGCTGGAAGTTCTCCATGATCGCGATCATGGTCCGCGGCAGGGCCAGGCCGGAGCCGTTCAGGGTGTGGACGAACCGGGGCTTGCCGCCCTCCGCCGGGCGGAAGCGGATGTTGGCGCGGCGGGCCTGGAAATCGAGGAACACCCCGCAGGACGACACCTCCAGCCACTCGTCCGACCCCGGCGCCCAGGCCTCGAGGTCGATCTTGTCGGCGGCGGCGAAGCCGAGGTCGCCGGTGGCGAGTTGCAGCACGCGGTAGGGCAGGCCGAGGCCGTCGAGCACATCCGTCGCCTCGCCGATCAGGCGCGCGTGTTCGGCGGCGCTCTGGTCGGGGTGGACGAACTTGACCATCTCAACCTTGTCGAACTGGTACCCGCGCTTGATGCCCCGGACATCCCGCCCGGCCGAGATCTGCTCGCGCCGGAAGCACGGGGTGAAGGCCACGTGGTAGATCGGCAACTGGCCCTCGTCGAGGATTTCGTCGCGGTACATGTTGGTGACGGGCACCTCGGCGGTGGGGATCAGCCACTTGTCCTCGTGACGGTCCTGGTAGAGATTGGCGGCGAACTTGGGAAGGTTGCCGGTGCCAACCAGGATCTGCTCGCCCACCAGGTACGGCGGGGAGACCTCGGTGTAGCCGTGCTTCACCCGGTGCAGGTCCAGCATCCAGGAGATGAGCGCCCGCTGCAGCCGGGAGCCGTCGCCCCGCAGGAAGTAGAAGCGCGAGCCGCCGACCTTCACCCCGCGCTCGAAGTCGATGATGCCGAGATCCTCGGCCAGGTCCCAGTGCGGCCGGGGCGCGAATCCGAACTCGCGCGCCGCGCCGTGCGTGGAGACCACCACGTTGCCGCTTTCGTCCGGGGCGACCGGGACATGCGGCAGCGGCGTGTTGGGCACATGCAGCATCAGGTCGTCGAGCCGGGCATCGTTGGCGGCGACCTCGGCGTCGAGCGCGGCGATGCGGTCCCCGAGGTCGCGCATGGCGGCGATGCGGGCATTGCGCTCCTGCGGATCCTTCGTGCGGCCGACCTCTTTGGAGCCGGCGTTGAGTTCGGCCTTGAGCGCCTCCACCTCGGCCAGCAAGGCGCGGCGGCGCTCGTCGGCGGCGACGATCTCGTCGATCGGGGCCTCGGTGAACGTGGTGGCGATGGCCGCCTTGACCCGCTCCGGGTCTTCGCGGATGAGCCGCAGATCGAGCACGACGGGATCCCTCCCCGGTTGGGCGCCAGAGCAGCGAATGCGACGGAATGATGGGGGCCGGCGCGGGGAAGCGCAAGCAACCGGGCGGCCGCCCGATCCCCGCTCTCAGGCCCGCAGCAGCGGCACGGCCACCGGGGTGAATCCGGGCAGGAACTTCTCCCAGGCAAGGTCGAGATCGCCGGCGAGGCGGCGCTCGATCGTGTAGTACTGGCTGGCGCGCGGCTCCACCGGTTGCCGGCGCAGGGTCATCCGCGCCTCGTTCGGCAGGCGGCCGCCCTTGCGGTGTTTGCAGGTCTTGCAGGCGGACACGAGGTTGTCCCAGCTGTGGCGGCCGCCCCGGGAACGGGGGACCACGTGGTCGATGGTCAGGTCGCCGCCGCCGATGCGCCCGCAGTACTGGCAGGTGAAGCCGTCGCGGATGAAGACTTCGCGGCGGGTAAGCTTCACCCGCGGCCGGGGCCGGTGGATGTGGTAGGTCATGCGGATGACCGAGGGCGCGTCCCAGCGGCGGGTGGCGCTCGCGATGGCGCGGCCGTGGTGCTCGAGGATCTCGGCCTTCCCGTCGAAGACGAGCACGATGGCGCGCCGCACATTGCAGACGTTGAGCGGCTCGTAGTTCTGGTTCAGGACCAGGACGGCGTCATTCACCCTGCCGATGCCTCCATCGGATCCAGGGTTGCCGCTGTCTACCTTCGCACCAGGCGCCAACGCAACCGGCGAACGGCCAGGACACGGTGCGCGCAGCCCGGGCGGGTTCCCGGGTCGTGACCGGGCGGTAGCCTAGCAGCGGCCTCGCCGCCAGCGCAAGCCAGACCGGGCAGGGCTGCGGCGTGACGGGATGGCGGGTCGGAGGCCATGCCGGGCGCGCCAGCCTACCCGGCGAGCGCGGCGAGCCTGCGGGCGGCGTGGTTGTGCCGCTCGATCACGCGGGGCAGGTCCATCGTCGTGACCTCGCCGTCGCGGACGACGAACCGGCCGTCCACCACGGTGTGCCGGGCCCGCGTCGGCGCGGAGAAGAGCGCGGCGGCCACCGGGTCGGAGAGCGCGCCGGCGTAGGCGGCATCCGACAGATCGATAGTGAAGAAGTCGGCGCGCTTTCCCGGCGCCAGCGAGCCGATGTCCTCGCGCCCGAGCACCGCCGCGCCGCCAAGGGTGGCGATTTCGAGCGCCTCCCGCGCGGTCATCCACTCGGCGGAGCGGCGCGGGTCGCTGGGCAGGTAGTCGGTGACCGGGCCCTCGGGCGGCCGCAGCCCCATCCGCAACCGGGCCAGCAGCATGGCCTGCCGCGCCTCGCCGAGCATGTGGTTGCCGTCGTTGCTGGCCGAGCCGTCCACCCCGAGGCCGACCAGCACCCCGCGATCGCGGTACTGCCGCACCGGCGCGATGCCCGAGGCGAGCCGCATGTTGGAGGACGGGCAGTGGCAGACGCCCACCCCGCGCCGGGCAAACAGGCCGATTTCCTCGTCGTTGACGTGGATGGCGTGGGCGTACCAGACGTCCTCCCCCACCCAGTCGAGCGTCTCCATGTAGGCGACCGGGCGCAGCCCGAAGCGGCCGAGCGTGAAGCGCTCCTCCTCGATCGTCTCGCAGAGGTGGGTGTGCAGCCGCACGCCGCGCGCCCGCGCCAGCGCGGCGGACTCGCGCATCAGCGTGTCGGTGACCGAAAAGGGCGAGCAGGGGGCGAGCGCGATCTGGAGCATCGCCCCGGGGCGGGGGTCATGGTATCGGGAGATCAGCCGGTCGGAGTCCTCGAGGATGAACGGTTCATCCTCGCAGCAGTCGTCCGGTGGCAACCCGCCGCGGGACTGACCGAGCGACATGCTGCCGCGGGAGGCGACGAAACGGAGCCCCGCCTCGCGAGCGCCGTCGATCTCGTCGTCGAGCCGGCACCCGTTCTGGAAGATGTAGGTCTGGTCGAACACGGTGGTGCAACCGGAGAGGGCCAGTTCGGCGCAGCCGAGCATGACCGCGTTGCGCAGTTCGTCCGGCGTCTTGGCGGCCCAGATGCGGTAGTGCACCAGCAGCCACGGGAACAGGTTGGTGTTCTGGGCAGCGGGCAGGTTGCGGGTCAGGGTCTGGTCGAGATGGTGGTGGCAGTTGACGAGTCCGGGGAGCAGCAACTGGCCGCGCGCGTCCAGCACCTCGTCGGCGGTCTCCGGCAGGGCGGCGCTCTCCCCGACCTGCTCGACGACGCCGTCGCGCGCGAACAGGCCGCCCCCGGCGATCTCCCGCCGCGCCCCATCCATCGTCACCAGCACTTCGGCGTTGCGAACCAGCAGCGTGCCCATCGCGCCCTCCCGTCCCCGACGGCCGGAACCCGCGGCCGGACCGGTATGCTAGCCCGGATCGGTCCGGAGGGTGGCTGGCGGCTGGACGGGCGCCCGCCGGGACTCGCCGGGCCGTGGCGGACGCGAGCCGCCATGATCCGGCCGCGACGTGCCCGCCTGTCACGCCGTGACCGCGCCGGGCTAGCCTACCGGCAGCGGCAGCCACCATCGACCATCGGAGACGCCCCGCGATGACGCCTCTTTCGCTGGCCGTGATCATGGCCAAGACGCCGTTCCTGTCTCATCGCAGCGAGAGCGACACGGTCAACGCCGCGATGTTCCTCGTTGGGCTGGCGATCGTCGGCTGGTCCAGCGTGAACGCCATCCGCACCTTCATGCTCCCCGGCGCGGCGAACCCCGGCATCGGGCGGATCGTCTTCGCCTGCGTGCAGCGGTTCTTCCTCGCGCTGGGCCGGGTCGCCCCCGGCGACGGCGCGCGAACCGCGCTCTACAGCGTCTTCGGCCCGGTCAGCCTGCTGGCGGTCTACATCACCCTGATCCTGATCAACGGCATCGGGTTCGCGTGCATGTTCTGGTCCCTCGGCCAGCGGACCATCGAAGAGGCCCTGATCGCCAGCGGTTCCTCCCTCTCGACGCTCGGATTCGCCTCGTTCTCGCAACTGTCCGACACCGCGCTCTCGGTGGTCGAGGCCATGTCCACCACCACGATATCCGCGCTGCTGATCGGCTACCTGCCCACCATTTTTTCCAGTTACCTCTCCTGCGAGAAGTCCGTCCGCGAACTCGAGGCCAGAATCGAGAACCCGGACTGCGGCCCCCACATCCTCGCGACCTTCAGCGCCCGCAACGCGCCGGAGGCAATGAGCGCCTTCTGGGATGACTGGACGAGTTTCTTCACCCAGATGAACGTCAGCCACGGCACGATGGTCGGCACCCTCTTCCTGCGGTCGCCGCAGTCCGGGCGCACCTGGGTGCAGGGGTCGGGATCGGTGCTCGATGCCGCGGCGCTCTCCGAATCCGTGCTCGACCAGCCATCCGACCCCGCGGCCCGGCGATGCCTGGCGGCCGGGGCCACCACGTTGCGGCAGTTCGTCGGGCACGCCGGATTCGAACGCCAACCGCTCACCGGCGACCCCGAACTGGACTCCGGCGTCACCCGCGCCGAATTCGAGACTGCCTGCGACCAACTGGCGGCGGAGAAGTTCGCCGTAAAGGCGGACCGTGAAGCCGCCTGGCAGGAGTTCGTCGCGATCCGCGCCACCTATGGCGCTGCGCTGATGGCCCTGGCCCGCATCAAGTACAGCCCCTGCATGAGCATCGCCTGCGCAGCGCCGGCGAAGCACGAGCATCTCCACCTGCCGTTCCGGCGGCGGAAACACCTCCCCCACGCCGGAGCCTGACCACGCGCTCCGCCGCCGGGCCCCGCCGATGGCGCCATCGGCAGGGCCACCGGCCGGGTACACCGGACCCCGGATTCGGTCCATACTTGCGCCACGTCATGGTTGATGCAAAAGACGAGCCAGGAGGCCGTCCATGTCCAGAGCCGTTGGAGGCGCCGGGGCCGCGAGGAACTCGGGCAGGGGGGTCGGCCCGCTGCCGTGGCTGGGCTGGACGCTGCTCTACGCCGGCATCTGGCTCGCCGGCGGCTGGCTGGCCTCTGCCGCCTTCGGCGACTCGGCGGCCGCCAGCATCCTGACCTACGGCGCGATCGCCGCGGCCACCTTCCTCATCGGCGTCCGCTACCGCAGCGACGCCTGGCCGCTCGGCCCGCTGACCGTGGGCATCGCGCTGCCGGTGGCGGGCTTCCTCCTGTCGATCGTGGCGGCGCAGGTGGCCCCGGATTCACTCGGCACGCTGTGGGCCCTCCTGCTGCTGGCGGCGATGATCTGGCTCGTTCCGCTGTCAGTCGTGATGGCCGTGATCGCCTGGCGCGGGGTCAGGCACGGCAAGCGCCGGACCGCGGCAGAGGCCGCGTTGGCGTCACCGGCCCCGGACGCCCGCGAGATGCAGGCGGCAGCCGACGGACTGCCCGACGCCCCCGAACCATCCGGGGAACGGCGCGGCTCCCCGTCGCACCGACCGCCGCAAACCGGCTGAAGGTGGTCCCACAGGCTGCCAGCCATGTCTCGTGGCCACGCCGTTTTCCGGGGCACGGCCAGGTCGGGCGAGTCTCCGGGCCTGTCCCTGCGATGCGTCGCTCACCGGACGTTCACAAACGCGGCGCATCATCGCCCTGCGGAGCGGTTCGGCGGGTTCCTGCCATCCGACCGGTTCCGCTCGTCGGCAGCGTTGCCGGCCGCGCCGGCCGACACGATCGGGAGGAGTCCACGCCATGTCCGGTTCGGCCGCAGCACCCACTGTCATCCCGTCGAATCCTCCGTCGGGCACGGCGCTCCGGGCGCGGGCGGCGCTCGTGTGGTTGGGGTGGACGATGCTCTACTTCCTCCTCTGCGCGGCGACGCTCATCGTCACGATCCGATCCCCCTTCGGCTCGACGCCGTGGTGGGGTCTGGTCGTGGCCGCAATCTGGGCCGGGACAGCCTACTTTTTCGGCATGATCTATCGCGGCAAATGGTGGTATCTCGGGCCGGTGGCGGCTGGCATCATTCCGCCGCTGACGGCCGCGGTGATGGGGATCATCGGCTTGGCGATCATCCCGCGAGAGCCGTTCCAGGAGAGCGGCCTCCCGTACATCATGCTCGCCGGCTTCGTCGCCGTGGTGTTCATTGGCGTGCCGGCGCTGATCTCGTCGGTGGCGGCGGCGCTCGGCGTGCGCGCCGGCCTTCGGCGGGCGGCGCTCCGTCCCGCCGCCGCTCCTGTCCCCTCACCGCTGGCGGCTGCGGCGGGTCCCGGCCCGGATGCCGGCGCGCCGGACGCCGCGGCGGTCAACGGCCCTGCCTCGGGCGAGCCCTCCAGCCGCGCAACGCTGGAAACCCTCCTGGCCTCCCCGATGCCCGGGAATCCTGGTCCGCCGCCGCTCGCTCAACCAGTGGGCGGGCGCCGGGACCGGCGTTGATCGCCTGCGCCACTCCTTCGGGGCCGCGGCTCGATGCCGCCGCCCGTGCGCCGACCGAGGAGGTTCACATGTCCAGCACCCCGCTTTCCGGGGCCGTCGGGAGCCAATCGCGCGGCCTGCATCCCGCCGTCACCTTCATCGCCTGGTCGCTGCTCTGGGCCGGGCTTGCGTTCGTCCTCGCCTGGCTCGTCCGTTCCGTCACCGGTCCATCCGACCCGATCGGATCGGCGATGCCGCTCATCGCGCCGGTCCTTGCCGCGTTCGTGGTCGGCTGGCTCTGCCGGAGCGCAAGCTTCGCGGCGGTTCCGGCCGTCTGGGGCATCCTCCTGGCCATCTGGGTCGTCATCGACGCGCAGCGCACTACGGAGCGGCAATTCGCGGTCGAGGCGGGCAACGAAATCGCGTTCCTGTTTGTGACCGGCATCGCGCTTTGCTCCGCCATCGCCGGAGCCACCGGCGCGATGCTTGGCAAATGGTTGTCGAAACCGAAGCCCGTCGAGGGCTGACGCGCGGGGCTCGCGTCGTGTACCGTGCGCCGGTCGACACCCGCCGCACGGCCACGGAGCGCAAGCAGCCCATGACCCCTTCGCAGGAGACCTTTCTCATCACCGGCGCGTTCGGCTGCATCGGCGCATGGGCGGCCCGGCAACTGGTCCGCGAGGGGGCGGCGGTCGTCAGTTTCGACCTCGGCGAGCGGCCGCACCGGATGGAACAGGTGATGGCTCCCGGCGAATTGGCCGAGGTGCGCTTCGTCCGCGGCGACGTCACCGACGTCGCCGCCCTGGATGCCGCCATCGCCGGGCACCGGGTCACCAACCTCATTCACCTGGCCGCGCTGGTTCATCCGTTCGTCGTGGCCGACCCCGTGCTCGGGGCTCGGGTCAACGTGGTGGGCACGGCGGCCGCCTTCGAGGCCGCGCGGAAGCACGCTGGCCGCATCAACGGCGTCGTCTACGCGAGTTCGGTCGCCGCCTACGGGCCCGCCGCCATGTACCCGCCCGGCCGCCTCGCGCCGGATGCCCCGCTCGCCCCGGCCAGCCTCTATGGCGTGACAAAGGTCGCCAACGAGGAATGGGCGCGCGTCTGCTGGCAGGACTGGCAGGTCCGCAGCGTCGGCCTGCGCCCCTTCTTCGTCTACGGACCCGGGCGCGACCAGGGCATCTCGGCCACGCCGACGAAGGCGATGGTCGCGGCGGTCGCCGGGCGGGAATACCGGATCGGCTTCGGGGGGACCGCCATGTACCAGCACGCCGAGGACGCCGCGGCGGCATTCATCCAGGCCTCGCGGGCGATGCCCGCCGGGGCGCCGGTCTGCAACCTCGGCGGCGCGGTGGCGGAGATGGACGAGATCGTCGCCGCCATCGTCGCCAGCGAGCCATCGGCGGCCGGGCGGATCACCCACGAACCGGATCCGCTCTTCTTCCCGGATGCGCTCGATTGGTCGTCGCTGGATGCCGCCATCGGCCCGACCCGGTGGCGCACGATGGCTCAGGGCGTGGCGGACACGATGGGGATGACCCGCGAGGCGATCGCCGCCGGCACGATCGACCTCGACCGCGCCATCGGCTGATCCGGCAGGCCGTTCCCGCCGGCCGGCGCGGCGGCTATGCTACCGGTGTCGTCTTGCCCGCCGCACCCGGGATGCCGCCATCGTGGACGCGATCCATCTCGTCGTTTTCTTCCTCGGGGCGGTCCTCGTGGGCTGGTCCTGCCTGAGCGCCATCCGCGCGTTCATGATCCCGGGCGCGCAGCATCACCTGATGGGCAGGCTGGTCTTTCGCGGAGCGCAAGCGCTCTTCCTGGCCATCGGTCGGATGCTCCCGGCCGGGGAGCGCGGACCGTTCTACAGCCTGTACGGTCCCATCGGGTTGCTGGGCGTCTACGCGCTGGCCATGGTGCTGATCGGGATCGGCTTCGGGGCCATGTTCTGGGCCGTCGCCCGCCACGCGTTCTCGATGGATGGCCTGGCGTCGGCGCTGATCGATTCCGGGTCCGCCCTCTCCACCCTCGGATTCACCACCCTGACCGACGTGCCGCGGTCGTTGCTTTCAGTCCTCGAGGCCCTGGCGGCCACCACGGTGTCGGCCCTGCTGATCGGCTACTTGCCGGTCATCTTCTCCGCCTACCTGGCGACCGAGCAGACGGTGGCCGACCTCGAGGCCGAAACCGGCGGCGCCCGCTGCGGCGTCGAGGTGCTGATCGCGATCGAGCGCAGCCGCAACGGCGACGATCTCTGGAAGTCGTGGACCCGCTGGTTCAGCCGGGTTGGCAAGCACCACGGCAGCCTCGTCGGCAACATGTTCATGCGGGCGCCGGAAACCCACACCTCCTGGGTGGCGGCCGCGGGGTCGGTGCTCGATGCCGCCGCCCTGCGGCAGGCGGCGGTGGCCGGGCCGGCCGACCCGGCGGCCGCCTACTGCCTGGCCACGGGCTCCGCCGCCGCGGAACGGGCGACCCACTTCCTCGGGTTCGACAGCGGGGCGCGCGCCGCCGGGGCGGCTGCGCCCGGACCGCGCACCGACCGCGCCGGCTTCGACGCCGCCTGCGATCTGCTCGCCGCCGCCGGGGTGCCGCTCCGCGCCGACCGCGAGGCGGCCTGGACCGAGTTCGCCGCCCTTCGGGACGCCTACATCCGGCAGATGGTCACCCTCGCCGGGATCAAGGCCACCCCGCTCTCAGCCCTCGACTGCGGCCGCGCGGTGACGCCGGACCCGGTGGCGGTCCCGGTGCGCCGGGGCCGCCCGCTCGCGAACCCGGCCGGTTTCGCCGGCTGATCGACGCGCGGCCGGCGGCCGCCCGGCGCTCAGAACGACGCGCACACCGGCGCCGCGTCCTCCCGCATGACGGAGTCCTGCGAGAACTGCGCCACGTAGGCGCGCCGGATGTCCTCCAGCAGCAGGCTGCTCGCCTCGGCGCGATCCGCCGGGTAGATCACCACCACGATCCGGCTGTGCTCCCGCACGATGCTGCCGACCGCGCCCCATTGCCCGTGCGCGTGGGTGACGGTCAGCCCGGCGGGGAACCGGGTCGTGACCTCCTCCGCGAGGAAGCGCTCCCACTCGCTCTCGGAGATCAGCGACCCATCCGGCCGGCTCTGCCCGAAATACAGCCCGGTCCTCATCCACGGCCTGGCGCCGGGACCGTGCAGCCGCTCCTCGCAGGGGTTTTCCCCGTGGACCCAGCCGAGGTGGGGCATCAGTCGGCCGCCGCCGCCTCCGTCAGCCGGAGCACCGGCCGCAGGTACTCGCCGGTGAAGCTTCCGGGCGTCCGCGCGACCTCCTCCGGGGTGCCGACCGCAACGATGCTGCCGCCGCCCGCGCCGCCCTCCGGCCCCATGTCGATGATCCAGTCCGCGCTCTTGATGATGTCGAGGTTGTGCTCGATCACCACCACGGTGTTGCCGCCATCGACGAGCCGCTGCAGGATCGCCAGCAGCTTCTCGATGTCGGCGAAATGCAGCCCGGTCGTTGGCTCATCGAGGATGTAGAGGGTGCGGCCCGTGGCGCGGCGGGAAAGCTCGGTCGCCAGCTTGACGCGCTGCGCCTCGCCACCGGAGAGCTGGGTGGCCGGCTGCCCGAGGTGCACGTAGCCGAGCCCCACGTCGAACAGCGTCTGCAGCTTGTTGCGGATGGCCGGGACGTTCTCGAAGAACTCAAGCGCCTCCTCCACCGTCATGTCCAGCACGTCGGCGATGGACTTGCCCTTGTAGGTGATCTCCAGCGCCTCGCGGTTGTACCGCTTGCCGTGGCACACCTCGCAGGGCACGAAGACGTCGGGCAGGAAGTTCATCTCGATCTGGATGATGCCCTCGCCCTTGCAGGCCTCGCAGCGGCCGCCCTTGACGTTGAAGCTGAAGCGCCCCGCCTGGTACCCGCGGGCCTTCGCTTCGGTCATGCTGGCGAACAACTCGCGGATGGGGGTGAACAGGCCGGTGTAGGTGGCCGGGTTCGAGCGCGGCGTGCGCCCGATCGGCGACTGGTCGATGTCGATCACCTTGTCGAGGTGGGTGATCCCGGTCAGCCCGAGGTGGGAGCCCGCCCGCTGCCGCGCGCCGTTCAGTTCGGCGGCCAGCCGCGGGTAGAGAGTGTCGGTGATCAGCGAACTCTTGCCGGAGCCGGAGACCCCGGTGACGCAGATGAAGCGCCCCAGCGGGAACTCGGCCTCGACGTCCTTCAGGTTGTTCTCGGTCGCCCCGCTCAGCACCAGGCTCTTGCCGTTGCCGAGGCGGCGCTTCTCGGGCGTCGGGATGAACCGGCGGCCGCTGAGGAACTGCCCGGTGATCGAATCCGGCGAGTTGGCGATGTCCTCCATCGTGCCGGCGGCGACGATCCGCCCGCCATGCTCCCCCGCGCCGGGGCCGATGTCGATGATCCAGTCCGCCGCCCGCATCGTGTCCTCGTCGTGCTCGACGACGATCAGGGTGTTGCCGATGTCGCGCAGCCGCAGCAGGGTCTTGATGAGCCGGGCGTTGTCGCGCTGGTGAAGGCCGATGCTCGGTTCATCGAGGATGTAGAGCACGCCCATCAGGCTGGAGCCGATCTGGGTCGCCAGCCGGATGCGCTGCGCCTCGCCGCCGGAGAGGGTGTTCGCGGAGCGCTCCAGCGTCAGGTAGTCGAGCCCGACGTCCACCAGGAAGCCCAACCGCTCGCGGATTTCCTTGAACACCTGGCGGGCGATCAGGAACTCCCGCTCCGACAGCGGCGCGCCGCTGCCGTCGGAGGGATCGACCGCGAGACCGGCGAAGAAGGCCTGCGCCTCGCGGATCGCCATCCGGGTGACGTCCACGATCGACTTGCCCTCGATGGTGATCGCCAGCACCTCCGGCTTCAGCCGCGCGCCCTTGCAGACCGGGCATGGCCGCTCCGCCATGTACCGCTCCAGGTCCTCCTTCACGTAGTCCGAGGAGGTGGCGTCGTAGCGCCGGCGCAGGTTCGGGATGACGCCCTCGTAGGCGACCTCGTAGGAGCGCAGGCGCCCGTGCTTGCTCTTGTAACGGACGGTGACGTTCCGGCCGCCGCTGCCGTAGAGGAGGACCTTCAGGTCGTCGGCGGAGAGGTTGCGCACCGGCTCGCGCAGGCTGAAGCCGTAACTTTCGGCGACGGCGTCGAGCAGGGCGTCATACCAGGCGGCGCCCTCGCCGCCCGCTCGCATCCACGGCACGATGGCGCCCTGCGAGATGGTCAGGTTGCGGTTCGGCATGACCAGTTCAGGGTCGAATTCGCGGGTGGTGCCGAGTCCGGTGCAGGCCGGGCAGGCGCCGTGCGGGCTGTTGAAGGAAAAGTTGCGCGGCTCGATCTCGGTGAGCCCGACGACGCCATGCTCCGGACAGGCGAACTTCTCGGAGAAGACCAGTTCCTCGCCGTCCACGATCTGCACCGCGGCGATGCCGCCGGAGATCTTCAGGGCCGTCTCCAGCGATTCGATGATCCGCACCCGGTCGGGGTGGTTGAGCGGATCATGCCCCTCCTCGTGGCGGATCACCAACCGGTCGATCACCACCTCGATGGTGTGCTTCTTGTACTTCTCGAGGTCGAGGCCGATCGCCTCGTCGATGTCCAGCACCGCGCCGTCGACGCGGACCCGGACGAAGCCCTGCCGCCGGATCTCCTCGATCACGCCCGCGTGCTCGCCCTTGCGGTCGCGGATCACCGGGCCGAGGATCATCAGCCGCGAGCCGTCCGGCAGGGCGATGATCTGCTGCGCCATCTGCTGCACGCTCTGGGCGACGATCTGCTTGCCGCAGGTGGGGCAGTGCGGCCGGCCGACGCGGGCGTAGAGCAACCGCAGGTAATCGTAGATCTCGGTCACGGTGCCCACGGTCGAGCGCGGGTTGCGACTGGTCCCCTTCTGGTCGATGGAAATCGCCGGGGAGAGGCCCTCGATGTGGTCGATGTCCGGCTTTTCCATCTGGCCGAGAAACTGGCGGGCATAGGCGGACAGCGACTCGACATAGCGCCGCTGCCCCTCGGCGAAGATGGTGTCGAAGGCCAGCGAACTCTTGCCGGATCCCGAGAGCCCGGTGAAGACGACCAGTTTGTCGCGGGGGATGTCGACGTCGACGTTCTTGAGGTTGTGCTCGCGGGCTCCGCGGACGCTGATCTGGTCGTGCTGGGGCATGAGTCGGGGCTCCCGGGCGGAACGGTTCTCCGCAATGCGAACGGATGATCGCAGCGCGAGATTGTACCACGCGGCAGCATGTCCGTACATCATCGTCAGGTTGCGGGAGTCACCAGTAGTGGCTGCCGGGACGACGCATCGCCGGCGCGTCCGGATGCAGAACGCTGCGCGCCGGGCAACAGTTTCCCTCCCCTTGGGTGCCCGGCCGGGCGTGGCAGGGACCGGGTCCGGTCATCCCGGTCAACCGCCGCGAATGGACGATTGCCGCGCCCTACCCCACCGCCTGCCGCACCTGCCGCGCCGCCCGCTCCCCGGTGAGGAAGGCCCCGTGCACCGTGTTCGGGTAGTCCCGCGTCGTGTGCTCACCGGCGAGGAAGAGCCGCTTGCCGGACGGTTGGCCGAGGAGGCCGTAGTCGCTCGTGTTGCTGCCCGGGGGAACATGGGCGTAGGAACCGAGCGCGAACGGGTCGCGCATCCACCGGGTCACCAGGTAGCCGCTCGGCGACGGGATCGCCGCTCCGTAGATGGCGCGGAGCACCGCGTGCGCCTCACCCGCGATCTGGGCGTCGCTCTTCTTCTCGATGTCGATGCCGTACTTCCCGCCGTTGAACCCGACGATCACGTTCTGCCCGGTGAACCGGCTGAAATCGAGCCACTCCGCCCACGTTCCGATCTTCCGCGCGGCGTAGCTCGTCACCTGGCCGTTCCCCCAGAACTTCACGGGATAGCGCAGGTAGCACTTGTTCAGCGCGCCCATCCGCAGCCGCGAGATGGCGGCCCGCTGGTCCGGCGGCAGGTCCGGCGCGAAGGCCAGCGCGGCCGCGCCGTTCCGCGCCCGCAGCACCCCGAGCGGCACGGTCACCACCGCCGCCGACGCGGCGTACCGCTGCCCGTTGGCGGTGGTGACCGTCACCCCGGACGCTCCGTGCTCCACCCGCTTCACCACCGCGCCGGTGCGGATGTCCAGACCGCCCGCGAGCAGGTTCACCAGTTGCCCGTAGCCGTCGGCGACCACGGCGTCGTTGCTGCCCCCGAGGTACTTGTCGTTGTCCCACCACCAGACCGACAGATCGCTGGCCGCCCCGGCGTAGTCGAGTTCGATTTCGGAGTGGACCCAGTACTCGAGGAGTTGCCGGTCGAGCCCCGCGACGCCCCGCCGCCGGATCTCCGCGTCGAGCGCGGCCCGCAGCGACTGGTCCCGCTCGCGCCGGTTCGCCGCCTTGCGGGCGGATTTGAGCACGCTCCGGTACAGGCTCCACGAGCGGTTCTCATCGCTCGCCGGAACCTCGCGAACGCTTGCTCCAGCCTGGTAGAACAGCCTGCCGTCGTTCCAGTTGGTGGTGGCGGTGCGCCAGCCCTGCTCCCGCGAGATCCGCCAGATCGGGTTTGCGTCCTGCGTGCCGTGGATCCACGAGGCGCCCATGTCCACCCGCACGCCCGCGCCGAGTTCGGGCGACGCATCGCGGGTCCACGTCCGGCCGCCGATCCGGTCGTTGCCTTCCAGCACCGTCACCGCGTACCCGGCCGCCGCCAGATCGCGCGCGGCCTTCAGCCCGGACACGCCGCTGCCGGCGACGCTGGCGGTCCGCGCCGCC
>JBJTKE010000154.1:0-3026 GCA_046096285.1 Chloroflexota bacterium | reverse complement strand
AGTCGTGCCAGTGGACGTTGCCCTGGCCCGGCACGCCGCGGTCGCTCTCGGAGAGGTGGATGCAGCCGAGTTTGCCGCCGCCGCAGGCGACGAGCGGGTCGCGGAAGTTCGGCTCCTCAATGTTCATGTGGTAGGTGTCGGCGTGGATGGTGACGTTCGGAGCGCCGATGCGGGCGACGAGGTCGAGCGTGTCGGCGATGGTGTTGTAGAGGTAGGTCTCGTAGCGGTTCACAGGTTCGAGGCCGCGGGTGATGGCGCGGTCGGCGGCGTAGGCGGCGGCATCGCGCAGCACGTCGGCGCAGGTCTCCCGCTCGCGCTCGGTGGGCGCGGCACCGGTGAGCGTGCCGAGGTTGCCGTACAGGACGCCGCCGAGGAACGGGGACCCGACCTCGGCCACCTGGTCGAGGGCGCGGCGCAAGAAATCCCGGGCACGCTGGGGTTGGGCCGGGGCGTGAGCGTCGGGAGGCAGCACGAGCGAGCAGACCGAGGCCAGCCCGGCGTCGGCGAGTTCCTGGCGATGGCGCCGGGCGGCGAATTCGCCGGGCTTGAGCATGGGGATCTCGATGAGATCGACGCCGGATCGGCCCGCCGCGGCAATGGCCTGGCTGCCGGTTTCGGCGTTCCACTCGCCGATCCAGATGAACGCGTGCGCGCCGAAGATGGGCATGGAAGACCTCGCAGACGATGGGCCGGACGCCAGCGAATCAGCGCCGGGACACGGGCCGGGAAGCGGCACGGCCCGCCGCCGGGAGGCGGCGGGCCGTGCGAACGCCGAGAGAAGGGGGGTCGCCCCTACTTCATGGTGTCGACGTTGTCCTTGGTGATCAGCTCGATCGGGGCCGGGATGTAGCCTTCGACCGCCTTGCCCTCGATGGCGAGGATGGCGAGGCCGACGGCGACGCGGGCCTCCTCGGCCGGGAACTGGGCGACGGTGCCCTCCATGTCGCCCGCCTCGACGGCGGCGATGGCGGCCGGGACAGCGTCGGTGCCGAGGATGGCGACCTGGTCGAGCTTGCCGGCGGCGCGGACGGCCTCGACGACGCCGAGGGCCATCGTGTCGTTGGCGGCGTAGAAGCCGACGATGTCCGGGTTGGCCTGGAGGATGTTGGTCGCGGCGTCGAGCGCCTTCGGGCCGTCCCAGTCAGCGGGCTGGCTGGCGACGATCTCGAAGTTGCCGGCCGCCTCGATGGCCGCCTGGAAGCCTTCCTTGCGATCGAGTCCGGACTGGTTGCCGGCCTTGCCCTCGATGATGGCGACCTTGCCGCCGCCGGGGATGTTCTCGATCATCCACTGGGCGGCCTTGGCGCCAGCGTCGCGGTTGTCGGAGGCGATGACCGACGTGAGCTTGACGCCAGCCTCCTCGGCGGCGGCCGGGTCGACCTTCTCATCGACGTTGATGACCGGGATGTTGCCCTCGGTGGCGGTCAGCAGCGCCGGGATCAGGTTGTTCGGGGTGATCGGCGAGACCATGATCGCGTCGTAGCCCTGGGCGAGCGCGGTCTGGACCTGGTTGAGCTGCTGCTCGGTGTCCTGCTCGGTCGGCACGGAGACAACGTCGATGGTCACGCCCTTTTCGGCGGCGGCGTCCTTGTAGCCCTTCTCCATCGTCTGCCAGTACTCGTTGGAGAGGGTCTTGACGACGGCGAGCAGTTTGTAGGGCTTGGCGGGCATCACGTTGCCGATTTGCTCGACGGTCATGCCGCCGTAGGTGCCCGCGGCCGGGGTGGCGTCCTGCGCGAGCGCGGCCGCTCCCATGCTGAACATCAGCGCGCCCGCCGCGATCGAGGACATGAGCCTGGACGAACGGAACTTCATCGAACCACTCCTTTGACGATCACGAATCCACCGCAGAGCGGACCACGTTCAGCGAACGATCGCACCTCCTCCCCGGCCCATGGCCGACGCATTCGCCTACTGGCGGAACCGGTCCAGCGCCACCGCCAGGATGATGACCAGTCCGATGGCGAGTTGCTGGTAATACGCCTGGACGTTGAGCAGGTTCAGGCCATTCCGCAGGGTCGCGATGATGAGGGCGCCGATGACGGTGCCGACCACGCTGCCCTCGCCGCCGAAGAGGCTGGTGCCTCCCATGACGGTGGCGGCGATGGCGTCGAGTTCATAGCCGGAGGCGGCGTTCGGCTCGGCGGTCCGCAGGCGCGCCGTGAGCACGATCCCGGCCACCGCGGCGAAGACGCCGCACAGGGTGTACACGGCGGTCTTGTAGCGGTCCACCGGGACGCCGGCGAGCCGGGTCGCCTCCTCGTTGCCGCCGATGGCGTAGGTGTACTCGCCAAGCCGGGTGAAGCGGAGGATGTACCAGGACACGAGCGTCAGGGTGGCGGCGATCAGCACCGGGGCCGGGATGGGCCCGATCTTGCCGGCGATGGCATTGAAGCCCTCTGGGAAACCGAAGACGGGGCGGCCCTCGCTGTAAATGAGGACGAGTCCCCGGATCACGCTCAGGGTGCCGAGGGTGACGATGAACGGGGTGATCCGAAGCCGGGTGATGAGCAGCCCGTTGGCGAGGCCGACCAGCAGGCCCACTACCAGCCCGGCCAGCACCGCGACCGGCCACGGAACGGCGACGCCGACCAGCGGCAGCCCGGTTTTCATGGCCGTCGCGGCCACCATCCCGGCCAGCGCGGCGATCGAGCCAACCGAGAGGTCGATGCCCGCGGTGATGATGACGAAGGTCATGCCGAGGGCGACGATGGTGTTGACGGAAGCCTGGAGCAGGACCTGCGAAAGATTGGCCGGGGTCAGGAAGACCGGGGACCGCCAGGCGAAGAAGGCCGCCAGGGCAAGCAACGCGAGCACGATGCCGTACCGCAGCAGGAACTGGCAAGGGCGGGCGAGGGGGTAGCCGATTCAGACACGGGCGGTCTCCTGGTCGGGGCGCTCGCCGCTGGCGTAGGCGATGACGCGCTCGGGCGTGGCACGGTCGCGGGGCAGATCGGCCGCGAGGCGCCCTTCGTGCATGACTAGCACGCGGTCGCTCATGCCGAGAACCTCCGGCAATTCGGAGG
>JBJTKE010000153.1:0-4850 GCA_046096285.1 Chloroflexota bacterium | reverse complement strand
CGGGCGGCCGGCGGGGTGACGTGCTGACACTCTAGGGAACAGGAGCGGGGTTGCCTACGGCATTTCCCCGTCAGTAATTGGGGGCAAATGCGTCACGAATTGCCGGGGGAATTGGTGGAGGGCGCCTCATCGCCGGCCCCGTTCTCGCTTTCGGCTGGCTGCCTGGGCTGATGGTTGGGCTGGCAGGCGGGCGACGGCGGGCCTGGCATGCGCCCGGGCCTGGCATGCGCCCGGGCGGGGGCCCTGCTCCGGCGCGGCCGGGCGGCCGGCGGGACGGCGCGCCGTCCCTGCCAGGGGGCGCGGCGCCAGGGGCTGCGGAGCGGCCTGTGATCACCTGTGCGTCAATGAGGTGCGTGTCTCAGCCGGGAACCCGGGTTCCCGGTACAATCCAATCAGCATGACCGGGGCGCAGGGGGACGGACACCGCGCCGCCGGGACGTGTGGAGGTACGTGCGTGAACGCAGGGGGCCGGATCAGCGCCACCGGAGAGGACCTCCGGTTTGGGGAGCTATTGCGTCGTTGGCGGGTTCGCGCCGGGTTGAGCCAGGAGGACCTCGCCGAGCGCTCCGGCGTTTCGCTCAGCACGGTCAGCGGGCTGGAGCGCGGGCGCCGCCGTGCCCCGCAGCCGGGATCGGCGAAGTTGCTGGCCGATGCGCTGGGGCTTTCCGGCGAGGAGCGGGCGACGTTCTTCGCCACGATCGAGAGCGACCGGGTGGCCCCGGGGCGGCAGCCGAGGGCTGTCTTCTCGTTGCCTGCGGCGGGCGCGCCCATCCTCGGCCGCGACCGGGAACTGGCGGAGATCGCCCGGCTGTTCGACGGCGGCGCGCGGCTGGTGACGCTGCTCGGCCCGGGGGGCGTCGGCAAGACGCGGCTGGCGTTGCAGGTGGCGTGGGCCGAATCGCGGCGCATGGCGATCTGGACGGGCTGCGAACTGCTGGCGAGTTCCGCCGAGGTGATGCCGGCGGCGATGCGGGCCGCCGAGGCCCCGGAGCGGCCGGGGATGACGCCGGTCGAGCAACTGGCCCGCGCCGTGCAGGGGCGGCCGGCGCTGCTGGTGCTGGACAATCTCGAGCACCTGATCGACGTGGCTGGCGAGATCGCCAGCCTGCTGGAGGCCGCGCCGGACCTGCGGGTGCTGACGACCAGCCGCGAGGCGCTGGCGCTGAAGCGGGAGGCCGTGCGGGCGGTGCCGCCGCTGCCGGTCCCGGCCGGGGAGACCGGCGCGGCGCTGCGGTCGTCGCCGGGGGTGGCGCTGTTCGGGCGGAGCACGCCGGAGGGATCGCTGCCGGATGCGGACCTGGCGGCGGCGGCACGGGTGGTGACGCTGCTCGACGGGCTGCCGCTGGCGATCGAACTGGCGGCGGCGCGGCGGCGGGCGTTGTCGGTCGAGGCGATCGCCGGGCTGCTGGAGCAGGTGGGGTTGCCGGCGCTTGGCCAGTGGCGGGAGGGCGTCGCCCGGTTCCGCACCTTCGAGGCGGCGGTGCGGTGGTCCACCGACCTGCTGCCGCCGGACGCGCGCCGGCTGATGCGGACGCTGGCGGCGTTCCGGGGCGGGTTCACGGCCGGGCAGGCCGCGGATCTGGCGGCGCGCCTCGGTGCGCCGGGGCTGGCCGCGGAGTTGCCGGCTCTGCTGGACGCGAGCATCGTGCGGGAGCGCGCGAGCGGCGGCCCGGATGGCGCGCTGGGCACGGAGCCGCGCTACTCCATGCTGGAGCCGGTGCGGCTGGCCGCGCAGGCGGACCTGGAGGCAGCGGGCGAGACCCGGGCGGCCCGCGACGCGCACCTTGGGCAGATGACGGATCTGGCGGCGCGCGCGTCGGCGGGGCAACTCGGCCCGGACGCGGCGGCGGCGCTCGCGGAGTTCGCGCGGGAGCGGGCCAACCTGATCGCCGCGCTCGAGCACGCCTGCGCGACCGGGCAAGCCGGGCCCGCGATCCGGCTGGCGAACGCGCTGGGCTTCTGGTGGGACCAGATCGGCGGCCTGCGCGAGGCCAACCTCTGGCTGCCGCGGGTGCTGGCGCTGGACGACGGCTTGGCGCCGGCGCGCGCCCGCTGGCTGCTGCGCTGGCTGGCCTCGCAACTGGCGATGCAGGCGGGCGAGTACGAGCGGCAGCGATCGCTGGCGGACGAGGCGATGGCGATCGCGCGGGAGGCCGGCGACCGCGAGGGGCAGGCGATGGCCGAGATCGCGCTGGCGCTCTGGCTGCAGACGGCGGCGGGGCGGCTGGAGGAGTCGCTGGCGGGGCTGGACCGGGCGATCGCGCTGTCGGAGGGGTCGGATCACTGGCTGGCGGAGGGGTATGGCCGCGCGCTGCGGGCGGCGTTCCGGCTCTACGGAACCGGGGAGACGGAGCGCCCGCTGGCGGTTTTCGGGGACTGCCGGCGCATTTTCCGGCGGCGCGCGCCCCACCTGAGCCAGGTGCCGCTGGTCAACCTCTCGGTGGCGCTGCAGGCGACCGGCCGGCATGACGAGGCGCTGGCGGCGGTGCGCGAGGCGCTTGCCCTGAACGAGACGTTCGCCAACCCGCTGGTGCAGGCGCTGGGGGCGTGGCGGCTGGCGGTGCTGCTGAGCGAGGAACCGGCGCCGGCCAGCCAGGAGGCGGCGGCCCGGATGCTGGGCGTGTCCGACTGGCTGCTCGACTGGTATGGGTACGCCGGCGACCAGATGATGCGGCAGGAGAGCGACGCCGCGCGGGAGCGGCTCGCGGGGGCGCTGGGGCCGGGGCTGGAGGCGGCGATCGCGGAGGGGCGGGCGCTGGCCGAGAGGGAGGGCGCAGGGCTGCGCCTGCTGGAAATCGCGCTTCCCGGCTGATCGCCGCATCCCGGCTCGCGCGAGTTGGCCGCCGAGTGTTCCCTGCCCGTGCGGCGGTGGAGATCGCGGCGACGCCGGAGGGGCACGGCTGCGCCATCCGGGGGCATTCCCGGATTCCCGACCGGCGACGGGAGCGGTCCGAACCTCGGCAGGAGGCGGTTGGCGGCGGGAGTGCAGGCCGGGACCGGAAACGGGCCCGCCCGCGCCGGTGAAGGGCGGGCGGGCCTTTGGTTGCCGGTTGGGAGCGGGCGCGCGAAGCACCTGCTCCTCGATCGGCCGCGAACCGTGCGAATGGCTAGCAGCTGGTGATCACCCCGGCGCTGTTCGCGACCTGGTCCGGTGAGTTTGCCGTGATCGCGCCGCAGCCGGTGATCGAACCGCCGTTGTAGCTACTGGAGTTGACATAGAAGCCGCCGCCCGACGGGCTGGTCTTCCTGGCGGTGTTGGCGGTGATGGCCGCCGCGCCGGAGATGGTCGCGGTCAGCGGGGAGTAGGTGTCGGAGAAGAAACCGCCGCCGTAACTGTCGGCGGTGTTGTTCTTGATGACGGCGTTGTCGGCCAGGACGAACGTTCCCTTGTTGAACCACACGCCGCCGCCGTTCTTTTTCACCGAGTTGCCGCTGATGTCGGCGTTGCCCTGGATGGTGAGCGAGGTGCTGGCGCCGGCCTTATGGTAGACGCCTCCGCCATTCCCGTTGGAATTGCCCCCCCCGGTGACGGAGTTTCCGGTGATCTGGACGTTGCCCTGGATGGTGGCGAACACGTCCTGGGCGTACAGGCCGCCGCCGTAGCTGTCGGCGCTGTTGGCGTCGATGACAACATCATCCTCGATGATGAGGGCCTCGTCGTTGCTGGGGTATTCCACCGTGACGCCGCCGCCCCAGGCTCCATTGGGTTCTCCGGTCGCCTTGTTGCGGGTGATCAACGTCTTGCCGCCAAGTCGCATGATCACCGTTGGAGGGGTGTTGCCGCCATGCCCGCCGCCGTAGACGTGGACTCCGCCGCCAGCCTCGAACGCGGTGTTGTCGGTGATTTCCACGTTGCCAGTCACGGTAAGCACCGCGTAGTAGGCGGCAACGCCCGCTCCCTTGTTTGCAGTGTTGTTGGTGATCTTCACATGCTGGTCGATGGTAAACGTGCTGTAACTGTCCGCACAGGCGCCGCCGCCGTAGGAGTCGGAGGTGTTGCCGTCGATGACGACGGCGTCGGTGATCTTGAGGAATCCATCCTGGGCCGCGTTCTGCCCGCGGAAGATGCCTCCGCCGTTGCTGCTGCTTCCGAATATGGCGCAGCCCTCGATGCGCGACCGCATCCCGATGCAGACGTCGCCACCGGCGGTGGCGATGCCGCCGCCGCCGATGGTGTTGGGGATGTCGTTGTCGCCCTGGATGACGATGTCGTTGATGGTCAGGTCGGACTCGTCGGTGACGTCGATGGTGCGGGTATCCGGGGTGGCGTTGATGAGGATGACCTCGTTGCCGCCGCTGGGGCAGCCGAGCAGGGTGAGGTTCTTGTTTGAGTAAACGAGGTCCTCGACGGAGGTGCCGGGGGCGATGGTGATGGTATCGCCGTCGCTGGCGGCGGTGATCGCGGCCTGGACGGAGCCGCCGCTGGCGACGGTCGGTGAGGCGCAGAGGGTGGCTTCCGGGCAGCCGGCGCAGCCGCAGGTGAGGCAGGTTTCGTTGTAGCAGGAGTTCACGGTGCAGTCCGCGGCTTTCGTGCAGACCGTCTTGAGGATCGGCAGCAAGCAGTAGGAGCCAGCCGGGCCGCCGGAGCCGGCGTCATAGGTGGTGCATGAGGCGTTGGCGTCCTCGCAGGGCGTTCCGCCCTCGACGCAGGCCTCGCTGGTGGGAATCAGGGGGCTGGAACTGCCGCCGCACGTGCCGTTGACGCAGGAGAGTTGCTGGCCCTTCCGGGTGCAGCAGTTGCGGTCTTCGGAGCACTTGCCGTTCTTGCGGACGCAGCGGCAGCGGCCCTTGCCGTCGAGGTTCTTCTTGCCGGCCATCTTGTTGCAGATGCCGGTGCAGCACTGCTTGTC
>JBJTKE010000152.1:0-6368 GCA_046096285.1 Chloroflexota bacterium | reverse complement strand
GGAGGAGGGAATCGAGGGGTCGATCGCCCGGAGCAGGACCGCGCCGAGGTCGGCATCGGGAACGGCGGCGACGGCATGGGAGAAGGCGGGCGACGTCACCGACGCCCTCTCCGGGTTCGCCCGGCCCGAGCCGGACGAGGCGGCCGGTGCGCGGGATGGTGGCCCAGAACGCGCCGTCGCGGGCAGCGGCGATGCGCTCCGCGCCGCGGATGTGGAGGATGTCGCGGATGGCGAGGGTGCGGCGATCGAGCAGGTAGACCCTCGGGTCCTCGCCGGCGATGGCGATGGTGTCGGCGTTCATGGCGATGCCGACGCCGCCGGTGACCGGCATGAGGATGCCGTCGAGGGAAAAGAGGTGTTCGTCGGCGGAGGTGACGATTTCGAGCCCCGGCGGGTCGGCGTGCAGGATGCCGATGGCGCGGCCCCAGACGCAGATGGAGATGGCCCGCCCTCGGCACCGGGCCCGGCCTCCCACCCGGGGGCCGGGGGAACCGTCCTGGAGCAGCCAGCGGGCGACGCCGTCGGTGATGACGACGATGCGGGCCTCGTCGAGGCAGGCGATGGCGGAGATCGGGGCGACGCCGCCGCTGACGGTGAGGGAGAACCCGTTGCCGGGCGTTTCCGCGGGCGCTGCGGGGTGCTCCCGATCCGGTGCTGAGGGCGGAACGGAGGTGGTGTCGATCATGGGGGAAGCATACATTGACCGGAGGTCGGCCGCGTACGTTCAGGTTTCCGCGACGAAGTGGCGGGGGAGGCCCGCGAGGTCGGGAATGGTCCGCACGGCTGCGCCGGGCAGCGCCGCCGAAAGAAGGCGACGTACCTCGGCCGCCTGCGCGGGATCGATCTCGAACCCGGCCGCTCCTCCCGGTTGCAGCACGCGCGGCAGGGCCGCGATGGCGCAGCGGACGAGGTCGAGGCCGTCGTCGCCGGCCACGAGGGCGGAGGCGGGTTCGGCGGCGAGCCAGGAGTTGCTGTCGAGTTGAGCGGGGGTGAGATAGGGGAGGTTGGCGACGACGAGTCCGGCGGAGCGATCGGAGGCCCAGTCGAGGAGGTCGCCGTGGATGAGTTTGACGCGGCGGTCGAGGCCGAGCGCGGCGCGGTTGCGGCGGGCCCAGGCGAGGGCATCGACGGAGAAGTCGACGCCGACGATGCGGCCGGACCAGGCCTCCCCGAGTTCGGCGGCGAGCGTGAGGGCGATGGCGCCGCTGCCGGTCCCGACGTCGATGACCGATGCCCCGGGATGCCCGCGAAGCCACCCGAGCGCCCACTCGACAAGGAGTTCCGTTTCCGGTCGGGGCACGAGCACGCCCTCGCCGACCCGGAAGGGGCGTCCGAAGAACTCCCGCTCGCCGGTCAGGTAGGCGACGGGCTCACCGGCGACGCGCCGGCCGAGCAGGGTGAAGAAATCGCTGGCTTGGCCGGGATCGAGGGGGTCGTTGAGCCGGGCGAAGAGTTCGGCGCGGCCGATTCCGAGGACATGACGCAGCAGGACTTCGGCGTCGAGACGCGGGGTGTCGCTGCCCGCCTGGGCGCACATGGATTGGCCGAAACGCAGGGCGTCGGCCGGGGTGACGGGATGTTCGACCGCCGAGCGGCGCTCGGTCGTTGGGCGGTTGCGCATCTGGATCAGACCTGCGGCGAGGCGGCGTGCACGGGTCAGAAATCGAACGCGACGGTGAGGTTCCAGGCATTGGCGTCGCGATCCGAGAGCGGGGCGAGACCCCAGCGCCATTCGATGAAGCGGAGGATGGAGCAATGCTCGAGGGGCGTGTGCTCGATGTGGCCCCTGCGCGCGTGCGGCGAGACGATGAGCGCCGGGACGCGGCCGCCCGGTCCCCACTGGTCGCGCGGGTAGGGGGCGACGTGGTCGTACCAACCGCCGAAGTCATCGTAGGTGAGGATGACGGCGCAGCGGTCCCAGTATGGCGAGGCCTTGACCGCCGCGAGCAGATCCGCGGCGTGCTGCTCGCTGGCGAGGATCGGCGAGGTCCCGGCGTGTTCGTCGAGATCGGCCAACGGCTTGATGAACGAGACGGACGGCAGGGCGCCGTCGGCGAGGGAGGCGAGGAAGGCGGTTTCGTCGCGGAGGTGATCGCGGCCGGGAGCGCCGGGAGCGTAGTTCTCGAAGTAGACGAAGGGCTGGTGGTGGCAGACGAAGGTCGGTGCAGGTTGTCCGGCAGCGGCCTTGTCCCAGCCGCCCGCGAACCACGCCCAGGAAACGCCAGCGTCGGTGAGGCGATCGCCGATGGTCGGGGTCTGCTGGGGAGGAACCCGGGCCGCGTCCGGTTCGCCGGCCTCGTGCGGTTCGAACCAGGGTTCCGCGTCGTTGATGACGTGGCCGTCAGGCGAGACGACGCCATCCCTGTCCAGCCCGACGAGATTGCCAGCGGCGTCGAAAACGGGCCTGGCGACGAGCGAGGAGTCGGCGTTGGGCCACACCGGCATGACGGCGGAGATGAGCCAGAGGTGGTTGAGCATGGACCCGCCCCAGGCGGAGGTGAAGAAGTTGTCGCAGAGGGTGTATTCGGCGGCCCATGAGGAGAGCGGAAGCTGCGAGGTCTGGTGGTAGCCCATCGTGAGTGCGCCGGAGTCGGACCAGGCGACATGGCGATCCATGCGGCCGCCGTTGACCTGCAACTGGTGCTGGTAAAAACGATGAACGGGGGAGGGGCAGATTTCGGAAAGCGGCACCCAGGCATCGATGTTGAACGGCGCGTTGTCGAGGTCGTCGGGGAAGCGCGCGTCCTTGCCGGATCCGGGACCATTGGCGCTGACCGGTGGCAGGACCGGGTAGACCGACCCGTCGCGGTCGGTCTGGGTAACGATCGCGCCCGGGGCGTTCAGGCCGTTCGCACCGGGGAAGAAGCCGTACAGGTTGTCGAAGGTGTGGTTCTCCATGAAGATCACGATGACGTGATCGATGGGGACGTTTTCCGGGACCCCGAGTCTGGCGGCGTCGCCTTCTTCGGCGACGGGCGACGCCTGCCGCGCGAGCGCGGCCCGGTTCGGCGGCAGGGCGGCTGCGCCAGCGGCTGCGGCTGCGGCTGCGGTGATGATCGATCGTCGGCTGGCGCGCCTCCCGGCGGGATCGCCGAGGACAGGTTCCCCGGTGCTGGGCATGGCCTGGCGGACTCCTGACGAAGCGGGTGATTCCTGCGCAGGATACACCCGGCGCGGAGCAGGATTCCGTCAGCGAGCGCGGTCCTGATTGGTGCGGACGCCCTCGAGAACCGGGCGCAATCGCTTGACCCTGCCGGGAATGCCCGTGCGGGCGGCGACGGTGTCGAGCGCGGAGCCGACCGCCGGGGCGGTTTGCGGCTCGCAGAGGGCCAGGATGGTGGGTCCCGCGCCGGAAAGGGCCGCGCCGAGGGCTCCGGCCTCGCGGGCTGCCGCGCACATGGCGTCGAGATGGGGGAACAGCCGGGCGCGGTAGGGCTCGTGGAGGCGGTCGTGCATGCCGGCGGCAATGAGGGCGCGGTTGCCGGTGTGGAGGCCGAGGGCGAGACCGGATGCTGTGGCGATGTTGTAGGCGGCGTCGGCGTGGGGAACGGCGGGCGGCAGGGCCGCGCGGGCGGCGGACGTGGCGCCGGTCATCTCCGGGATGAAGACCACGGCTTCGAGATCGAGCGGTTGATGGGTGAGGAGGCGGACCGGCGCGCGCAGCCCGGGCACGGCGAGGACGGCGCCGCCATAGATGGCCGCGCCGACGTTGTCGCCGTGGCCCTCCATGCGCCAGGCGACGGCGTAGAGGTCGTCGTCGGTGAGGCCGAGGGCGAGCAGGACGTTGGCGGCGGCAAGACCGGCGACGAGCGCGGCGGCGGAGGAGCCAAGGCCCCGCGCGACGGGGACCTCGGTGCGGACGGTCATCGAGAAGGCGGGAAGGGTGCGGCCGTGCTCGCGGGCGAGTTCGCGCATGGCGGTGAGCGAGAGGTTTTCCCGGGCGTCGAGGAGCGCGGCCTCGGAGCCGAGCATGGCGGTCTCGCCGGGGACGCCGTCGGTGTCGATGGTGATCTCGTTCCCGAGGTCGAGCGCAAGACCGAGCGCGTCGACCCCGGGTCCGAGATTGGCGGACGAAGCCGGCGCGCTAACCGTGAAGCGCATCGGCCAGGATCCGTTCGAGGGCGGCGAGGGTGGGTTCGACGCGGAGCGGGCGGTTGGCGCCAGGCCGGGGCGCGCCGTGGAGGTCGTCGAAGTGGTAGGCGGCGACGGCGTCAGTATCCTTGAGGACGTGGCCGGTGACGACGCAGACGGCGGTTGCGGAGGAGGGAATCTCGCCGCGGGCGACGAGTTGGCGGAGCCCGGCGAGGGAGGCGGCCGAGGCGGGCTCGCAGCCGATGCCGATGCGGTCGATCTCGGCCTTGGCGTCGAGGATGTCCTCGTCGGTCACCCAGGTGGCGAGGCCGCCGGTGAAATCGACGGCGCGGCGGGCGCGGGGCACGCTGGCGGGGTTGCCGATCTTGATGGCGGTGGCGACGGTGTCGGCGTGCATGGGTTCGTAGTCGCGGTAGCCGCGGCGGAACCAGCGGGCGAAGGGGGATGCGCCCTCGGCCTGCACGACGACGAGTTTGGGGGCCCGCGGGATGAGACCGGCCTCGACCAGTTCGATGAGCGCCTTGCCGAAGGCGGAGGTGTTGCCGAGATTGCCGCCGGGCACTACGAGGTAGTCGGGCGGGTTCCAGCCGTACTGCTCCATCGCCTCGATGACGATGGTTTTCTGGCCCTCGAGGCGGAAGGGGTTGACGGAGTTGACGAGGTAGACGTCGTAGGCGGCGGTGAGTTCGCGCAGGACCGAAAGGGCGGCGTCGAAATCGCCGGCGACCTGCACGACGGTTGCGCCATAGGCGACGGTCTGGGCGAGTTTGCCCATCGAGACCTTCGTGTCGGGGATGAGCACCAGCGAGGCGAGGCCGCCAGCCGAGGCGTAGGAGGCGAGCGAGGCGGAGGTGTTGCCGGTGCTGGCGCAGGCGACGATCCGGGCGCCGATGGCGCGGGCGTGGGAGACGCCGACGGTCATGCCGCGGTCCTTGAAGCTCGCGGTGGGGTTGTGGCCCTCGTGCTTGACGCGGACCTCGCCGGTCATGCCCGCGTAGGCGGCAAGGCGGGGGTCCTCGTAGAGGGGCGTGTTGCCCTCCCAGCGGGTGACGATGGCCTCGCGGGGGATGGCGGGGAGGAGGGGCCAGTAGCGCCAGACGCCGGAGTGGGCGATGGCCCCGTGGAGGCCCGCGCCGAACTGCGACCGGTCGACGCCGGCGAGCGGAGTGACCACGTCGAGCAGGCCGCCGCACGATGGGCAACCGGTGAGTGGCCGGTCGCCCGGGAAACCGGCGCCGCACTCCATGCAGCGGACGGAGACGCCGGCGAGGGCATCGGCGCGGGAAAGCTGACCCGAGGTCATGAACGAGGGCTCCCACCGACGAGCGGCCGCGCGCCGGACCGCCCCTGACGCGCAGGTGTGGAGGATAACAGAGAGCGCGGGGAGGCCGGTCCGGCTCAGGCTCCGCCGGAGAGGGCGAGCAGGCGCGCGGCGTGGTCCTGCAATTCCTCGCGGCGTTGGAGCAGGTCGAGCCAGCGGGCGGCGATGGCCGATGCGCCGTAGGCGGCGCCTGCGAGCGCGCCGGCGACCGCGCCGGTGGTGTAGGCATCCTGCCCGAGGGAGACGGCGGCGACGATGACGTCCTCGAGCGTGTCGTGGTTGAGGAGTGCCCAGAACGCCGCGCCCACGGTGTCGAGGACGAAGCCGCCCGCCTGAATGGAGGCCGGGTCGAGGCCGCGCGCGGCGAGCACGCGGTCGCGGACCTCGGCGTTGTCCACGCCGGCGACCGCGGCGGCGACGACCCCGTCCAGACCGCCGCCCTCGAGCAGGTGAACGATGGCCTGGTTGACGGCCACGGCGCCCCACATGGCCCGCGGCTCGGTGTGGGTGATGCGGGCGGTGTCGAGCGAGGCCTGGACGAGGCGGCCGGGTTGGCCGCGGAAGCGGAGGGCGACCGGGGCGCAGCGCATGACCGCGCCGTTGGCGGCGGCGGATTCGATGGGGCGGTTGCCGAGGCCGGCGACGCCGGCCCGGTCCCACGGCTGGCCGGCATCGAGGGCGGCGAGGGCGCGGCGGGTGGTGTTGCCGATGTCCTTGGGGTTGGAGCGGTACCAGGCGAGGAACTGGTCGGTGAGGAGATTCATGTCGACGCCGGCGATGGTGAGGGCGTTGCAGAGGCCGAGGGTCATCTGGGTGTCGTCGGTGATCTCGCCGGGGACGACATTGAGCCAGCCGCCGCCGATGAAGTCGCGGAGGCCGTCGGGGTGGGAGCGGGCGATGGTCTCGCGATCGACGAACTCGACGGGTGCGCCGAGAGCGTCGCCGCAGGCGAGGC
>JBJTKE010000151.1:0-7310 GCA_046096285.1 Chloroflexota bacterium | reverse complement strand
GACAGCAGCAGCCGCGTCTGGTGGAGGCGGCGGCGTGGGCGTCTGCTGCTGGAATGCGGCGGCCGGACCGGCCAGCGCGGCGAGGATGGCGACGGTGGCAAGCAGGGCGATCGCGGCGACGGCGGCCCGGCGCGGACTCAGCCGCGAACCAGTGCCGCGCTCCCGACGGACCGCCATGCCGACCTCCTCGTGCCGTAGCCGCCCCGGGAAAACGCTCCGGACACCGGGCGCGGGGTCTCGGAAAGGCGCCGGGCCGGACGCGGCAACATGCTACGTTCGGGCGGGGCGACGCGGACTATACTGCCATATCGGGGCCGCCGTCGACGGTGGCCGGTACCGATCGCGCCGCAAGGACAGGACGTTTCCCATGAGCCTCGCCACAGCAGGGACCGCAGCCGGAACGGGCGAAAAGCGGATCGTGATCGCGGACGAACTCGGCTACTGCTGGGGGGTGCGCCGCGCGCTCGACATCGTGGAGCAGGCGGCGAGCCAGGCGGGGCCGATCGCCCCCATCGGGGACGTCATTCACAACCCGCAGGTGGTGGAGCGACTGCGGCTGGCAGGCGTGGAAGGCGCGGCGTCGGTGGACGAGGCGCTCGAGCGCGGGTTCCGGCGGGTGGCGATCACGGCGCACGGCATGGGCCCGCATCTCGCGGGCGAGGCCTCGACCGCGGGGCTGGAGCTGATCGACACGACCTGCCCGCTGGTGACCAAGGTGCAGCGGCTGGCGCAGAAACTGGTGCGGCAGGGCTACTACCTGGTGGTCTATGGCGACTCCTGGCACCCGGAGGTGCGCGGGGTGATCGGCTGGGCCGGAACGAGCAAGGCGGTGGCCGCGAAGAAGATCGCCGATCTGCCGTGGAACGCGCCGCGCGGGGCCACCGGGGAGGGGCTGTCCACCCCCCCGCGGAAGGTGGCGCTGGTCAGCCAGACGACCAAGAACGTCACCGAGCTGATGAAGTTCGCTGGCGAACTGCAGGCGATGGTGATGCCGGAGGGCGGGGAGTTCCGCCTGTGCAACACGATCTGCGAGCCCACCAGCGAGCGGCAGAACGCGCTGCGGCGGCTGGTGGAACAGGATCAGGTGGACCTGATCCTGGCGATCGGCGGGAAGAAGAGCAGCAACACCGCGCGGCTGGCCGAGGTTGGCCGGCAGATGGGCGTGGAGAGCCACCACATCGAGCGGCCGGAGGACATCGAGACGGCGTGGCTCGAGGGCGTGACGACGGTCGGGGTGACCGCCGGGGCCTCGACGCCGGACGACGTGATCCAGCAGGTGGTGGATGCGCTGGCCGCGCACGGCTACGCGCCGCCCGCGGGCGGCATCCGGCCGGTCGATCCCGAGTACGTCCCGGCGTATTGATGAAGCCTGCGCGCGCTGACACGAACCGGCGCGGTGGCGCGGTTCTGGCGTGGTTCGCTGGCACGCGGAGCGGATGTCTGGCATAGTCCCCGCTCACCAAACACAGGACGATACCGTGTCAACGGCAAGACATGTCGCTTCCGGCGAGCGACGGGGGATGGTAGGCACATGGCGGGAACAGGCAAGGGATTGCATGTCGTCACGGTGAGATACGAAGGCACGCGGCCGATCGATCCGGGCAGCGACCCGACGCCGGCGTATGCCGAATCGGGGGCCTACGAGGCGTTCGGGCCGCCGAGCTTCGCCGAACCGGAGTACGCCGAGCCGGGCAACTACGTCGAACCGGCGGAGGCGCTTGGGCTGTTCGGCTCGGAGATCGCCGAGGCGGTGGCGCAGGGCAGGCGGGACGAGCGGCCCGTGCTGGTGGTCGGCGGCCAATGCTCGGTGGCGCCCGGGGTGATGGGCGGGCTGCAACGGGCGATGGGGCCCTCGGCGCGGCTCGGGATGGTCTGGTTCGACGCGCACGGCGATTTCAACACGCCCAAGACGACCATCTCCGGGATGTACGGCGGGATGCCGGTGGCGGTGGCCGCCGGGCTGGCGCTGCCGGAATGGCGGGAGGCGGCCGGGCTGGCCGCGCCGGTGCCGACCGCCCGGATCGTGCTGGTCGACGCCCGCAATCTCGATCCGGGCGAGCGGCGGCTGATCGAATCCACGGACGTGACCGTGGCGGCCGCCGCGCCGGGCCGCGATGGCGCGGACCTCGACCGGGCGGTGCGCGAACTGGCCGGCCGGGTGGACACGATCTACGTGCATGTCGACTCGGATGTGCTGGACCACCGCTATGTGCCCAACCACCCGACGGCGGAGTCGCGCGGGCCGTCGATCGCGCAGGTGTCGGATGCGATCGGGCGGGTGATGGCGACCGGGAAGGTGTCGGTGTTCGGGCTGGTGTCGGTCTGGGCCCACGGCGAGGGGGGGGCGACCGCGGTGCAATCGGCGGTGTCGGTGCTGGGGGCCGCGCTGCAGGCGTGGACCCGGTCCGGGCTGGGCTAAGGGGCGAAGCGCAGCGAGGGATGATCCTCGGGCCGCCCGTGAACCCCGCCGGAAGCGGCGGCGGCGACCGGGAAAATGGTGCCCCGGGTTGCGCTGAACCGTTGACACTGCCGGTACGGTCGGCTATGGTGCGACGCGGACATTGGCATTCGACCAGCGGGGCCGACGAGCGCGGCAGCACCCGGGAGGAAGCCCGTGGCCTTGGCCTCCATCCTCGCGCAATGCGGCGCGGATGGGGCCTGCGGCGGCAGCCGCGCATGACGATGGGCGCCGGCGGCGTGTCCGGCGCGGGAGCAGTCAAACCGGAGGACAAGCATGGCTCGCGAATCGATCGCCGATCTGGTGGCGACACTCCACAACGGCAAGGTGGACAGCCGCGAATTCTTCACCCGCGCGATCGGCGCCGGGCTGTCGGTCGGGCTTGCCCGGCAGGCGCTGCTGGCGGCGGGCGTGTCGGCGCAGGAGTTGCCGGAGGCGGCCCGCATCGGCAACCCGGACGTGGCGCACACGACCGACACCAGCAAGGGCATGATCAAGCTGTACTCCTCGTGGCCGCTGACCGGCAGCTACGACCGGATCGGCGGCGACGCCGTGGAGGCGGTGAAGCTGGCGCTGGCCGACTTCGGGAACGCGGCCGGCGGGTTCGCCATCGAGTACGAGGCGCTGGATGACGGCGTCGCGGCGAACAACGGCGGCTGGGAGGCTGGCAAGGAGTCGGAGAACGCGAACAAGGTCGTCAACGACGCCGACGCCATGGTCTACATGGCGACCTACAACTCCGGCGCGGCGAAGATCTCGATCCCGATCCTGAACGCCATCCCGATGGCGCAGATCTCCTACGCCAACACCTACCCCGGGCTGACCAAGGGGATCGACGGCGCGACCGAAGAGGGCGAGCCGGACAAGTACTACCCGAGCGGCGTGCGCAACTACATGCGCGTCTGCCCGGCGGACGACATCCAGGGCGCGGCGGCCGCCGACTGGGCGACCAGCGAGGGCAAGAAGGCCGCGTACGTGATCCACGACCAGAGCCTCTACGGCAAGGGCGTGGCGTCGGTGTTCAAGCTCAAGTTCGAGGAGAACGGCGGCACGGTGCTCGGCTTCGAGGGCTACGACCCGAAGGCGACCGACTACCAGGCGCTGATGGCCTCGATCGCCGACAAGGCACCGGACATCATGATGTGCGGCGCGACGGTCGACAACAACGCCGGCAAGATCGTGCAGGACATGCGCTCGATCATGGGCGAGGAAGTCGCGTTCCTCGGGCCGGACGGGCTGAACAACAACGCCTTCGTGGAGGGCGGCGCCGAGGCGGCCGAGGGCGCGTACCTGACCTTCGCCGGCTACACCCCCGACAAGCTGGTCGAGCTCGGCGGCCCGGGCGCCGACTACGTGACCCGCATGACCGCGCAGCTCGGCTACGAGCAGCCGGCCGACCTCGACGCCTACGCGTGCTACGGCTACGAGACGGCGGTCGTGGTGCTGCAGGCGAGCGAGCGGGCCGGCGAGACGGACCGCACCAAGATCCTCGAGGCGATGATGAGCACCGAGGGTTTCGTGAGCCTGCTGGGCGGCACCTGGGCCTTCACCGAGTCGGGCGACACCGACTCGGCGATCATCGGCCTCTCCCAGGTGATCGACGGCAAGATCACCTACCTCAAGACCCTCTCCGGCGGGACCGAGGCGTAGTCCCCGGCCAGAGGAGCGGGTGCGGACTCTCCGCACCCGCTCCTTTCATATCCCGCGATCTCCTGTCCGACGCAGGTCGCCCGCGGAGCGGGGGGCGCAGCCGCCGGAGTTCCACATGCCAGTCTTTCTCGGTTTCAACTACGAGCTGTTCCTGCAGAGCTGCGTGATCGGGCTGTCCAACGGGGCGCTGATCGCGCTGATCGCCCTGGGGTACACGCTGGTCTACGGCATCGTCGAACTGATCAACTTCGCCCACGGCGAGGTGTTCATGATGGGCGCCTTCATGGCGGCCACGGTGATCACCATGGCGGGAGTGACGTCCAAGTCGCCGGTGCTGGCGATCGTGGGCTTCGCGATCCTGGCCTTCCTGGTGGCGATGCTGTTCAGCGCGGGGATCAACTGGGCGATCGACCGGTTCGCCTACCGGCGGCTGCGCAACGCGCCGCGGCTGGCGCCGCTGATCTGCGCGATCGGGTTCAGCTTCATCCTGCAGAACCTCGGCATCTACTGGAAGGGGTCGGACTCCTTCTCGCCGCCGACGCTGATCCCGCTCGCCGCGCAGCGGTACAACATCCTGGAGCAGTGGTTCGGGCTCGACACCCGGGTGCTGCGGGTGCGGCCGCTCGACATCGCGGTGATCGCGCTGACCATTCCGCTGCTGTTGCTGCTGAGCTGGTTCGTGAACCGGACCCGGCCGGGCAAGGCGATGCGGGCGACCGCGCAGGACCGCGAGGCGGCGGCCCTGATGGGGATCGACGTCAACAAGACCATCGCGCTGGCCTTCCTGATCGGCGGGGCGCTGGCGGGCGCGGCCGGGATGATCGCGCTCTACTACAACAACAGCGCCAAGTTCCAGATGGGGTTCCGCTACGGGCTGTTCGCCTTCACGGCGGCGGTGCTGGGCGGCATCGGCAACCTGAACGGAGCGGTGCTGGGCGGCTTCATGATCGGGCTGATCTGGGCGATCAGCGACGGGTTCCTGAAGGAGATCATCCCCGGGTGGGGGGCGCAGTGGACGCCCTCGGTCATCTTCGGGGTGCTGGTGCTGGTGATGATCTTCAAGCCCAGCGGGCTGCTGGGCGAGCATACAGTGGACAAGGTGTAGCCATGGCCTCTGCGGGAACTCCGGCGCCGGCCGTCGCCGCCGCGCCCACGCTCGAAGAGCGGCGGTCCGCCGCATCGCGGAAAGAGAACACCCTGCTGGCGGCGGCGGTGCTGGCGCTGGCGATCTTCCCCTTCGTCGACGATGCGCTGGGGCTGGGCACGATCGGGGCGTGGGAGTCGATCCTCGTCTACGTGCTGCTGGCGCTGGGGCTGAACATCGTCGTCGGCTACGCCGGGCTGCTGGACCTCGGGTACGCGGCGTTCTTCGCGATCGGGGCCTACACCATCGGCTTCCTGACCTCGCCCTCCAGCGTGTTCGTGCAACGCGGCTGGGTGCCGGAGTGGATGCAGAACTTCTGGTTCGCGATGGCCGTGTCGTGGCTGGTGGCGGCGCTCTTCGGGGTGCTGCTGGGCGCGCCGACGCTGCGGTTGCGCGGCGACTATCTGGCGATCGTGACGCTGGGCTTCGGCGAAATCGTGCCGAATTTCTTCCGCAGCGCGGAGGCGATCACCAACGGCGTGCAGGGGATCAACCCGATCGCGAAGCCGCCGTCCTTCAGCGTGCTGGGCCATCCGATCAACTTCAACGCCACCGACCAGCGCAACTGGTACTGGCTGATGCTGCTGATCGGGCTGTTCTCGCTGTTCATCATCCGGCGAATGTACGACTCGCGGCTGGGCCGGACGTGGCAGGCGATCCGGGAAGACGAGATCGCGGCATCGTCGATGGGCGTCAACCTGGTGACGACGAAGCTGTGGGCGTTCGCGCTCGGGGCATCGTTCGCGGGGTTCGCGGGATCAGTGTTCTCGTCGGCGTTCCAGTTCGTGGACCCGAGCCAGTTCGAGTTCTCGGTGTCGGTGACGGTGCTGGCGATGGTGATCCTGGGCGGCATCGGGAACATCTACGGCGTGATCGCGGGGGCGCTGCTGATCGGGGCGTTCGACCGGATCCTGACCGAGGCGCTGAACAAGCCGATGCGGGCGTTCGGGGAGTTGATCGGCTGGGACGCGCTGGCCGGGCATGACCTGAAGCAGGACCGGTTCCTGGTGTTCGGGCTGGCGCTGGTGCTGATGATGCTGCTGCGGCCCGCGGGGCTGTTCCCGAGCGCGCAGCGGAAGGCGGAGATGCGCCCGGACGACGACGACATCCTGATCGCCGAGAACCAGACGATGTACGACGTGCGGGCCGAGAACGAGGCCACGCTGGGAGAGCGGGCATGAGCGAGACCATCCGCGCCGCCGCTCCCGGCGGGCCCGCCGCGGCGGCATCCGGCCCGATCCTGGTGGCCGAGGGGGTGACAAAGCAGTTCGGCGGCCTGGTGGCGGTGGACTCGGTGGATCTGTCGATCCCGGCCGGGGCTATCGCGGGGCTGATCGGTCCGAACGGAGCGGGCAAGACCACGCTGTTCAACATGATCGCCGGCATCTACGTGCCGACGCGGGGGAGCATCCTGTTCGAGGGCAAGCCGGTGTTCGCGGGGGAGAACGGCAAGGACGCCTCGCTGCGGCCGGATCAGGTGACCAGCAGGGGGATTGCGCGGACGTTCCAGAACATCCGGCTGTTCGCCAACATGACCGCGCTGGACAACGTGCTGATCGGGATGCACACCCGGCTGCACTCGTCGCCGCTGGCGGCGATCCTGCGGACCCGCTCGATGAAGCGGGAGGAGGCGGAGGCGCGCCGGAAGGCGGACGATTTGCTGTCCTACGTGGGGTTGAAGGGGAAGGGCGAGGATTTCGCCAAGAACCTCGCCTATGGCGATCAGCGGCGGCTCGAGATCGCGCGGGCGCTGGCGAGCGAGCCGCGGCTGCTGCTGCTGGACGAGCCGACGGCAGGGATGAACCCGCAGGAGACGGCGCAACTGACCCGGTTCATCGACGGGATGCGGCGGGAGATCGGGGTGACGATCCTGCTGATCGAGCACGACATGAAGGTCGTGATGGGGATCTCCGACCAGGTGGCGGTGCTGGATCACGGGGTCAAGATCGCGGACGGGTCGCCGGCGATGGTGCAGCGCGATCCGAAGGTGGTCGAGGCGTACCTCGGGGCGGGCGCGTCGAAACTGGCGGGTCCGGGCGGCGGCGGGCCGGGAGCAGA
>JBJTKE010000150.1:0-4139 GCA_046096285.1 Chloroflexota bacterium | reverse complement strand
GGCCGCACGCCGCCGTCGCCGCGGCCACGCCAGCGGCGGCGAGCACCCGGACGACAGCGGGCAGCGGCGCCACGCCGGACCTCCCAGCTAGCGGGCGAGGACCGGCGCCGGGTCCGGCCAGGCATAGGCGCCGGGGCGCCGGTTGGCCAGCGAGGGCACCTGCCGCCGCACGGCGCGAACCCGTTCCAGGTCCAGTTCGGCGACGGTCACGCCCTCGACGTCGGGCGCGGTGGCGATCACGGTTCCCCACGGGTCGACGACCATCGACCGGCCGTAGGTCCACTTGCCGGGTGGGTGGGAACCGACCTGGGCCGGCGCGATCAGGTAGATGCCGTTCTCGATGGCGCGCGCCCGGATCAGCACTTCCCAGTGATCCTTGCCGGTGGTCATGGTGAAGGCGGCCGGCAGCAGGATCGCCTCGGCGCCGCGCAGGGCGAGGATGCGGTGCAATTCGGGGAAGCGGAGGTCGTAGCAGATGGCAAGCCCGATGGTGAAGCCATCGACCGCGAACGTCACGATCTCCTCGCCAGGGGTCACGGTGCGCGATTCCATGTAGGACGCCACGCCGTCCAGCACCACGTCGAACATGTGGATCTTGCTGTACCGGGCAACCAGGTCGCCGGACGGGTCGAACACCAGCGTGGTGTTGAGCAGGCGGCCGCCGTCCTGTTCGAGGAACGAGCCCGCGTGCAGGTAGACGCCATGCTCGCGAGCGGCGGTGGAGAGGCGTTCCGACAGCGGACCGGGGATGACCTCGGCGATGTCGCCATGTGCGGCGTCGGGACCGAGATAGGTCCATACCTCTGGCAGGCACACGAGCCGTGCGCCGGTGGCCGCCGCCTCGGCGATCAACCGGAAGGCATTCCGGATGTTGCGGTCCTTGTCGTCCTGCGTGTTCATCTGGACGACGGCGACGCGGAGACGGTCCGGGTGCGCGCCGGCAGAAACCATGACGTCCTCCGATCGGCTCGGGATGCTCGTCGACAGGGTCCGATCATAGCACGGGGGGAGAGGCGTCCGGTCAGGGAATGCCGTACCAGCGCAGCCCGATGGAGACGCACAACAGCAGCAGGATCACGGCCAGCAGCACGAGGATCATGCTGCAGGAGCGGCCGGCCGAGGCCACGTCCGCCGCCGAAACGGGGGCGTCGGGAAAATCCTGGGCGCGTGATTCCGCCGAATCGGTCTCGCGGGCCTCGTCGCCGTTCACCGGGGTGTTCCTTCCGCCTCGCGGGCGCTGAGATTCCAGACATGGATGATGCGCATCAGGGCGGTGGCGTGGGTGAGGATGGCGAGCGCCCAGAGCGCCCACAGCGGGCGCCCCGCAATCAGCATGACCGCGAGCAGGATGACCCGCTCAGGCCGGGGCAGCAGTCCCACCGAGGCCGAGGCGCCGGCGGCCTCCGCCCGGGCCCGGGCGTAGCTGATCATCAGGGCGCCGGTGGCCGCGACGAAGCTGAGAATGCTGCCGGTCCGCCAGTCCGGGGTTCCGAGCAGATAGAGGAGCAGGCCGAGGAAGACGACAATCTCCGAGTAGCGGTCCAGCGTGGAATCGAGGAAGCCGCCGAACTTCGTGACCTTGCCGGTCGCCCGCGCGACCGCGCCATCGAGCATGTCGAAGGCGGAGGCGACCAGCAGCAGGACCCCGCCGAGCTGGGGCCGGCCGGACGCGATCACGGCCGCCACGCCGACGTTGAGCAGCAGGCCCAGCACCGTCAGCATGTTCGGGGTCAGGCCGAGCGCCGCCAGCGCGCCGCCGACCCTGAGCATCCATTCCCGCACGCGGGGGGCGATGGCTTCCGACAACACCGGAACGCTCCTCGTATCTGGCCAGCCCGGTCAGCGGGACGCGATCGCGGCGCCGCCCGCCGCACGATGGTAGACGTCGAGGATGCGGCCGGCGAGCCGTGGCCACGCGAACTGCTGGGCGTAGGCCTGACCGACCTCGCCAAGCCGTTGCCGCAGCGCCGCATCGGCCAGCAGCCGCACCAGCACCAGCGAGAGCGCCTGCGCGTCCTTCGGCGGCACCAGCACCCCGGTTTCGCCCCGGTTCAGCACGCTGGCGTAGCCGGGGTTGTCGGCGGCCACCACCGGCTTCCCGGACGCCATCGCCTCCAGCAGGACGATCCCGAAACTCTCGCGGCCGGTCGACGGGGCGCAGAACACGTCGCAGCTCGCATAGTATCGCGGCAGCTCGGCGGGGGGCACCATGCCGATGAACTCGACGTTGTTCACCCGGTACCGCTCGATCGTCCCGGCGAACTTGTCGGGATCCCCGGAGCCGACCACGATCAGTTGCGCATCCGGGAACTGCTGGTGCACGAGGGGCATCGCCCGCAGCAGGTACTTGAACCCCTTGCGCGGCTCGGTGAAGCGGCCGACGAACAGGATGCGCGGCCGGTGGTCCCGGGCCCACGGAAGGGGCTCGACGCCGCGGAACCGGTCGACGTCGATGCCGTTGGGGATGATCTCGTAGGGGCCGTCGAAGTACTGGCTGACGAACTCCCGCGCCGGTTCGGAGACGGCGATGCGGGCGTCGAGCCGGGAAACCAGCAGGTTGAGATAGGGCTTCAGCGCCGCGTACCAGGCGCTCGAGGAACTGGAGGCGTGGAAGGTCGCCACGTTCACCGCGTTCGAGTTCAGCAGCACCATGTAGGGAAGCGCCGGCACCAGCGGTTCGTGTACGTGCACGACGTCGTAGTTCTCGCGCCGCATCAGTTGCTTCACCGCGGCGTAAAGGGTGACGTCGAAGGTCAGTCGGACGGTGCTGCCGTTGCCGGGGATGGAGACCGTGCGGCCCACGCCGACGAACCCGTCGGAGACCGTCAGGCCCCCCTTGCGGGAGCGCGGCGCCAGCACGGTGACGTCGTGCCCGATCTCCTCGAACTCGGACCGGAGATGCGCGATGTGATCGGACACCCCCCCGGGGTGCATGTAGTCGTACGGGGAAACCAGCGCCACCTTCATCGGCTCGCTCCCCCGGTCTGGCGGCGGCGGCCGCGCCCCGCGGTCATCCTGCTGCCGAGCGGACGGTCAGGCCGTCGAAGGCGGGCGAGACGCCGGCGGGCATGCGCGCGGCGATGTCGGCGTGAGACGTCTCGTGCGAGACATGCGTGAGGAACGCCTGCCGGGGCCCGATCCGCCCGATCGCGGCAAGGGCGTCGTCGAAGTTGAAGTGGGTCGGATGGGCCCGCTCTCGCAGCGCGTTCACGACCAGCGTATCCACGCCTTCGAGCAGCGGCCACGACTCGTCCGGAATCGACTTGGCGTCGGTGATATAGGCGAGGTCGCCGACCCGGAACCCGGTGATGGGCAGTCTGCCGTGCATCACCGGGACCGGGATCACCTCGACGCCGCCCGCGGTGAACGGGCCGTCGATCTCGATCAGGCGAAGGTCCGGCTTGCCGCCAAAAAAGGGGTACTGCTCGACGAAGGCGTAGCCATACCGCTCCCGCAGCATTTCGCCGGTGCGCTCGCTGGCATGGACCGGGAGCCACTCCTGCTGCAGTTCGTTGAACCGCCGCAGGTCATCGAAGCCGCCGGTGTGGTCCGCGTGGGCGTGGGTCATGAGCACGGCGTCGATGCGCTGGAGACCGGACCGGATCGCCTGCAGACGCAGTTCGGTGGCGGTGTCGATGAGCAGCGTGCTGCCGCCGGCGCGCACGATGGCCGAAGACCTGCTGCGCTGGTCACGGGGGTCGTCCGAGCGGCAGACATCGCAGCAACACCCGATGATCGGGACGCCGTTCGAGGTTCCGGTGCCGAGAAACGTCAACTCCACCATCACCGCCGGAGTATAGCGGCTGGGAGCGGCCCGAACCCGGATGCGTCCGGCCGTCGCCCTAGGCCGGGTACAGGTGGTCCTCGTCGACGCCGAGGATGACCCGGTCGCCCTCGACGCGGGCGATCTGGTCGGAGGCGGCGTAGTAGTCCCGGTCGAGGATCCATCCCTTGCCGTCGATCAGCAGGTAGCCGAGGAGCAGCAACCTGTGCCGGATGTCGTCCGGGATGTGGGCGCCCACCCCGAAGATCGCGTAGCCCGCCCGCGACACGGCGTCCATCGAGTCGGACCCGTTGCCCTCGCCGGCGGTGACGGCGTTGGCGTCGGCCATCTGCACCACCTCGACGGTCCCGATCTC
>JBJTKE010000149.1:0-4576 GCA_046096285.1 Chloroflexota bacterium | reverse complement strand
GCGGCCGCCCCTGCATCCCGTCGGTGCGGGCGTAGATCTTGTACGGCGTGCCCCGCAGCGGCCCGAGCAGCATCCGCCGCGTGCCGCCCTGCTCGACAGGGTTCCCGCGATCTCCGGGGCGATGATCGCGCGGGTGGAACGGGAGATGGCCGCGGGCGGCACGCGGCGGATGCTGCTCGGGCCGCTGCGGGGCACGCCGTACAAGATCTACGCCCGCACCGACGGGATGCAGGGGCGGCCGCTGCCGCCGTTCCTGCTGTGGACCGTGCCGGCGCGCGGCATCCGGTTCCTGCTGATCGCCGGCATCTCCGCGCTGGGCGGCCGCGCGATCCGGCGGCGGACCACCCGCCCGGGGCCGGTCGTCGCGGTCTACGCCGCGGCATGGACGGCGTTCTACGCGTGGTACTTCCGGCGTTTCCGGGGGTAGTGGACCAGCCTCATGCTAGACTCGCGGGACGAGGCCAGCAGCCAGCGGCCGGTGACAAGGGCACCCGGGAGGTCCCGAGATGGCGGTTGCCACGGAACGCGATCTGCCGCGGCGGGCGAGCATCCTCGACCCGGCGGCGATCGAGCGCAAACTCGCGCTCAACACCTACAACGTGGACGCCAGCCGCGCCCACATCCGCATCATCGACCCCGATGTCTGCCTGCAGTGCGAGCGCCAGCAGTGCATCAACTGCTGCCCCGCCAACTGCTATGCGCCGGCCGACGACGGGCGGGTGATCTTCTCCTACGAGGGTTGCGTGGAGTGCGGCACCTGCCGCATCGTCTGCCATGTCTTCCAGAACGTGGAATGGACCTACCCGCGCGGCGGCTTCGGCATCCAGTACCAGTTCGGCTAGATTCCGCCGACCCCGGGCCGGATGGAGGTTCCGCGTGTACTGGACCCGCCACCACGTCCTCTGCTGCACCGCATCCCACTGCACCCAGAAGGGGGCGAATGACGTCATCGTGCAACTTCGGCGCGAGGTGATGCGGCGCGGTCTCGAGAGCGAGATCCTCGTCAACACCTGCGGCACCATCGACCTGTGCGACATCGGGCCGAACGTCGTCGTCTACCCCGAGGGGATCATCTACAGCGGGGTGACCGCGAAGGACGTCAAGGACCTCGTCGGCGCGATCGCCGCCGGGGAGCGCCTCGATCGCCTCGCGCTCGGACCCGCCACCGAGGCCGAGGCCGCCCGCCGCGCCTTCTACGCCGCGCTCGTCGCCGGGGGCCCCTCGGCGGCGGACGCCGCCGAGGCGCTGGCGGCCGAAAGCGGGTTCTCCGCCGACTGGCTGGACGAGCAGGCCCGGCGCGGGTTCATCGCCCGCAAGCCCGGCCCCGACGGCGCGGAGCTTGCGACGGCCACGAAGAAGGCGCGCGACCGCTACGGGGTCTAGCGCGGGTTCCGGCGAGGAGCGCGACATGAGCGGTTCCGGGGTGACGCGGCGGCGGGCTGTGATCGGCGGGCTGGGGGCAGCGATCGTGGCGGCGCCCGCCGCTGGCGCGGCGCCGGCCACGCCCGCGGCGGAGGACCCGATGCGGGTGGTCCTGCACGTCGGGGAGCCCGGCGGCTGGGCGCCCGCGCTGTCCAACCTCGACAACATGACGAGCCTGCACCCGGACGGCGAGTTCCGGCTGGTGGCCGACGGCCTGTCGGTCTACATGATCGCCGGGCCGAGCGACCTGTACCCGAAACTGGAGACGATGGCCAGCCGGGGCGCGGCGATCATGATCTGCCCGAACGCGCTGCGTGAGCACGGCATCGCGCCGTCGCAACTGCCCGCCTACATGGACGCGTCGGAGCCGGGCGTGGTGGCGCTGGCGCGGGCGCAGCGGGAGGGATTCGCCTACGTCAAGCCGTAGTCGCTCCGGCGGCCGGCAGGACCAGCACGATCTCGTCCCAGTCCTCGATTTTCTCGTCTGTCTGGAGGAAGCCGAAGGTCTCGTACATCCGGAGGGCGACCGCGTTGCGGGGGTCGCAGGCAAGGTGGATGGCGCCCGCTCCCTCGGCTCGCATGCGGTCGAGCAGGAGGCGCAAGGCGCGCGAGCCGATTCCGCGATTCTGGTGCTGGCCGTCGATCATGATGCGGAGCACCCACGAGCGCCCGTCGTCGCCGGCGACGACGTACTGCGCGTAGCCGACCGGCACGCCGCCCTCGCGGATGGCGAGCGGGATCCAGTCGCGGTGAACGTAGGACTGGGCGATCGCCTTCGCCGGAACCGCGACGAATCCGGTCTGGTCCGGGGTGAAGGCGAGCCGCAGCACGGCGTCGATGTTGGACCGGGTGACCGGGTCGAGCGTGATCGCCGGGCCGCTGGCCGGGCCGGCATCCCCGCCCGCCGGGGCGAGCCGCATGACGAGTTCGCCGTCCTCGACCTCGCCGGTCTCGACGAAGCCGGCGCGGCGGTAGAGCCGGATGGCCTGGTCGTTCCCCGGAACCACGCCGAGCGAGATCCCGGTTGCGCCGGCCGCCCGCATCCGCTCCAGCACCAACGGAAGCGCGGCGGAGCCGATGCCCTGCCCCTGGTGGGCGGCGTCGATCATGTAGCGGATCAGCCACCACTCCCCGGTGTCAGGGTCCGGCCCGTACAGGGCGAACCCGGCGGGGGTGTCATCCCGGTAGATGGCGAGCGCGGTCCAGGCCTGCTCGACGGTGGTCTCCGCGATGGAGACGGCGTTCGGGGCGACGAACCCGCGCTGGTCGGGCCGGGGCTGGAGGGCGCAGACGGCCCGCAGGTTCTGGCGCGTCACGGGGTGGAGGGAAACGGTCACGCGGGTTGCCCGTCCGACCCGGTCAGCCAGGCCCAGAACGCCGGGTTGAGCGCGGCGTAGACGGCGGTCATCGGGGGCGGATCGAGGCGGCCGAGCAGCATCCGGGCCTCGACCGACTCGTCGTGCCGGTGGTGGTAATCCTCGCCGGAAATGAATGCGTCGATCAGTCGCCCCCAGACCGCGGCGAAGCGCCCGACCGAGGCGGTGAGGGCGTCACGGGTGATGCCGTCGAGACCCGGTGGCGGCCAGGGGCCGAGGCGGGGCGGCGGCCACTGCAGGGGATCGAACCCGGGAGCGTCCGATGCGCCGGTGATCTCGCCGTCCGGCCAGCGGGCGATGACGACGCGGGTCGGGCCGAACAGGGAGGCGCGGCGGTCGTCGCCGGCCGCGCGGATGGCGAAGGGCACGGCGACCCGGCCGGGATAGCCTGCGGCGGGGACCGGGAAGCGGGGCAGCGCGCGGGGATCGGGCGGTTCGTGCTCCTCGGCCCATGCCTTGACGGCGGCGAGGATGCCGTCGACCGCCGCGCCGGGGCGGGCGAAGCCCGCGGTCTCGCTGCCGTAGAAGGAGCCGATGGCGATCCGCAGCATCCCGGTCTCGCCGCCGGGGGCGGTCACGCTGAGGTGATCCTCGGGGCCGAGCGGGCCGAGAAAGAGGGTCTGCTGGGCGATGCGCCACGGTCCGCTGGCGGCGGGCCATGCGCCGAGGTAGGCGTACTCCTCGGCCACGCTGTCGGCGCGGATGGTGGCCATGTCGCGGGGGGGAACCGGCAGGCTGCCCTCGATGGGCGGGTCGTTGCGCTCAGTCATGGCTGGCGGCGGGAGGGGCGGCGACCTGCTGGGCGCGGCGGTTGGCCTCGCCGATGCGGCGCAGGGCCTCGAGTTGGGCGGTGAACTGGGCGGGGTCGGGGATGTCGCCGCGGCCGCGCATCTCGCGGGTGAGGCGGACCATGCCGGCGTCGGGGTCATAGATCCAGCCCCAGCGCTGGCGGCTGGCGTCGGGCACGACGGCGGCGAGGGCGTTCCAGTCGAGCCCGAGGCGGCGTTCGAGGTCGTCGCCGCCGTCGAAGGAGCGGGTGGGCTCGGGCTGACCCTTGACCGGCAGGCTCGACCACTCCCAGCGGCTGCCCCCGGCGGAATCGACCAGTTCGACGTGGAACAGGCGCCCGAAGCCGCCGGGCGCGTTGGCCGCGCGGCCGAAGGCGATGGCGCCGTCGTAGCGGCCCTCGACCCGGGCCTCCTCGACGTCGGGCGTGCCGCCGATGGCGGCGGCGATGGGTTCGAGGCGCGCCTGCAGGTCGGCCTTGGCCTTCCGGTTGAACATGGCGGCCAGCCACGCGGTGCCGCCAAGCGCGAGGCCCACCAGCAGGCACATGGCCAGACCGAACTGGAGGTAGGGATTCACGGAGTGCGCTGCCCTCCCGAGGCGATGGACTGCTGACCGAAGGATACCCCGCGCCGCCGGCGCGGCGGGTGATGGCTGCATCCCGGCGCAGGAGCGTCCGGGTCGCGCTCCCGTGGGGGGAGAGCAGGAAGGGGGTCCGGACCGTTCGGCCCGGACCCCCTCGTTGCGCGATTGTCGCGAGCCGATGGGGAATTGACCGGCTACACGGTGCAGACGCCCGACTGGCAGGTTTCGCCGCCGCCGGCGTCGCAGGCCGCGCACGATCCGCCGCTGACGCCGCACTCGGCGTCGAGATCGCCTGGTTGGCAGACCCCGGCGCTGTCGATGCAGCCCGCGCAGGGCGTACAGGTTCCCGAGAGGCAGGTCTCGCCGCCGCCGCAGACCGCGCAGGCGCCGCCTGCGGCGCCGCAGGT
>JBJTKE010000148.1:0-7850 GCA_046096285.1 Chloroflexota bacterium | reverse complement strand
TGCCTGCGTCTGCTTGACGCTGGATTCGGCCCGACCTTCCAGATACCACCGCGTCGCAAAGAACGTCGCGGCGGCGACGAGAATCGCTCCGAGGACGCCGATCACAAGCAACGAAGAGTCCATCGGCATCCCTTCCATATAGGTTGTGCCCGGACGCGACGCATTCCGCCCGCCCGGAAGCGGCCCCGCCAGACGGCGGCGCCGCGTTGGCTGATTGGTTGGAGTATGGCGATCCGCCGCCGCTGCCGCCCCGGTCGCACCCCGGCCCGGGCATCTTCGGGCGAATGCCCCTGTTCCACCCGGCGATGATACGCGCCATCAGCAGGGCGCGTCAAACCGCCGCGGGGTCCGGAATCACCCCGTTTTCCCTATGTTCACGCCAGTTTTCGGCCTTTTCGGGGCACGGATCACTCCCGGTTCCGGCGCGCTGGCGGCAGCCCCGAGGCGATCCACCGGCGGCGTTCGATGCGGTCCGCCAGCCGCGACAGCCCGCTCGCGCCAAAGTCGAGCGCCTGCACCACGATCCGCTCGGCATCGGACGCGATCGGCCGCATCCCCGCCGACAGCCGCTGCATGGCCGCCTCGCGCTCCTCCCGGCTCATGTCGGCGGCCTCGCGGGCCAGCCGCGCCGCCTGGTCCGCCGCCGCGGCGAGCGGCGACTCCGTGCCGGGTCCGGACGCTGCGGCCGCGCCCGCGGAGTCGCCTGCCCGAGGGTGCACCGGGTCCAGTGCAATCCGCTCCTCCGGCCGCGGCGACGGCTCGCGCCCGCCCGGCCAGATCACCGCGGCCCGGAAGTGATCGCGCCACGCCGGGAACGGCGGCGGCGCCGTTGGCTGCTCGTCCTGTGGTTCCTCGGCCGGATCGGTCATCGCCCTCTCCTCCGCGCGGCCGGCGCCTGAACGCGCCGCCCGGAGCATACGCCACCGCGCCCCCGCCCTGCCGTCCTGCCGCCACGCCGCCACGCTGACCCGCTCCCTCCCGGCGGCCGCCCGCCCGGGTCAGCCGAAATCCCGGCGGGCGAACCGCACCCAGCCCGGGGAGAACCGGACCGTCACCGTGCCGTCCTCATGCTCGGAAACCGCCGCGGGCGGGCGTTCCCGGGCGTCCATCGCCACTGGTGCGCCCACGGGGATCACCCGCCCGCCCGCGGCGGCGGCGAGCGGCCCGCCCAGCGGCGCGACCGCCCGCGCGAAGCGCCACGCCCACGCCGCGGGGAGCGTGGACGGCATCAGCCAGTCAGCGGGCATTGGCGTGGGAGCGATCGTCGCCGCGGCATGGTCCTGCGGGGCTCCCGGCGCGTCGCCCGCCGCGATGGCTGGCAGCAGGGCGGTGAGCGCCTCCGCGCCAAGGGCCAGCAGATGGCGCTCAAGCACCGGGGCGGTGGCATCCCCGGAGATGGCGACCCGGCGCTGCGCGAGCACCGGCCCGGTATCGAGCCCGGCATCCATCCAGTGCACGCTGACGCCCGCCTCCCGGTCCCCGTTGCGAAAGGTCCAGAAGACCGGCTCCGGCCCCCGTCCCGCGGGCAGCAGCGAGGGGTGCAGGTTGACGACGCCCAACCGCGGCACGGTCAGGGCCCCGGCATCAAGCCGCCACGGGAAGCAGGCGGCCGCGGCGAGATCCGGCGCGTCCCGGCGCAGTGCCTCGAGCGCCTCCGCTCGGGTGCGCACGGCGACGACCGGCACGCCCGCCCGCGCCGCTGCCTGCGCCATCTCCCCCGGGGCGTCCCCCGGCCCGGCCAGCACCAGCGACGCGATGGTGACGCCCGGCGCGGCCAGCAAGGCCGCAAATGCGCCGGCAGGCTCGTCGCAGGGCATCGAGAGCATCGTCAACCGGAGCATCGGTCTCGCTCCCCCTTCATGCGGACATCGTAGCCCACGCCGCTCGCGCGCGGCCCCGGCGTTGACAGCCCATCCCGCCGGTGACCACACTAGGCACGGAAACGAAGCGGCCGCTCGCCGGGAGGCAGGAAGATGGATCGAACCGTCAGGTGCGTGAAACTCGGGCGCGAATTGCCCGCGCTCGACAAGCCCCCCTTCCCCGGCGACCTCGGACAACGCATCTACGACAACGTCTCGAAAGAGGGCTACGCCCTCTGGCAGCCCCACATGACGATCCTGATCAACCACTACGGCCTGAACCCGGCCGACCCCGACACCCGCCGCATCCTGCGCGAGCAGATGGAGGAGTTCTTCTTCGGGGAGGACGCCCAACTTCCCGAGGGCTGGATTCCCCCGAGCGAGGCTCGCCCCGCCAAGGGGGGCGGGCCCGCCCGCCGCAAATAGCGGCAACAGCGCGCACCCCCGACCGCGGGAACGACCACGCCGCCGCCGGGACATCCGGCGGCGGCGGCTCCGTTTCCGGCGCGGAGGCCGGTCAGGAATTGGCGGTCCAGACCGACATCCGGTTGTTGTTCCGGTCCGCGATGATGATTTCCGTCTCGCTCACCACGAAACTGCCGTCGGGCTTGTTCAGGTCCGACGGGCCGTCCCCCGCCACCCCGAAGGTGGTCAGGTTGCTCCAGGTACCCTTGCTGTTCATCCACAGAGAAATGCGGTTGTTCTCGCGGTCGGACACCCACACCAACGTGCCGTCGGAGGAGACGAAGATGCCGTCGGGCTGGTCGAACTGGTAGGGCGCCATGCCCTTCGCCCCGAACGTGGTCTTGTTCGTCCAGTCGGTCCCGGTCGCCGTCGTGCGCGTCCAGATCGACACCCGGTTGTTGCCGAGGTCGGCGATCCACATCGTCAACCCGTCCGAGGAGAGGTACAGGTCGTTCGGCTGCTTCAGGTTGGACGCGCCGGATCCGTCCGTCCCGAAGGTCGTCTGGTTGGTCCAGTCCGTTCCGGTCGCGGTGGTGCGCGTCCAGACCGAAATGCGGTTGTTCGAGAAGTCGGCGACGTAGGCCGAAAGGCCGTCCGGCGCGATCCGCACCCCGAACGGCGTCTTGAGCTGGTTGGTCGCGCTGCCGTCGCTGCCGAAGGTGGTCTGCGCGGTCCAGTTCAGATCGCCGGTGGTGGCCCGCGTCCAGATCGAGATTCGGTTGTTGGCGGTGTCGGCCACGGCCATCGTCAGCAGGTCGGAGGTGAGGTCGACGCCGGAGGGCGTGTTGAACTCGGACGGCCCGGAGCCCGGCGAGCCGAGCGTGGCGGCGGCCGTCCAGTCGGTCGCGCCGGCGGAGGAGCGGGTCCAGATGTCCAGCCTGCTGTTGCCGCCATCGCAGATGTAGGCGGCGAGGCCGTCCGGCGTGAGGGTGACGGCGTTCGGCAGGTCGAACTGGTTCGCTCCCGAGCCCTGCGAGCCGAACACGGTCTGGTTCGTCCAGCCGGACTGGCTTGCCAGCGGCGTCAACCGGGTCAGCCGGACCGCCGCCAGCTGCTTCCGCATCTGAATATAGGCCTTCTGCTCCTTCTTCGTGCGCTTCACGCCGGGATAGGCCAGGTTGCGCCGCTCGAGCGGGTCGTTCTTCCGGTCGTACATCTCCCACTCGTCGGCGCTGTTGCCGGTGGGATCGTAGTAGAGGGCCAGCTTGAAGCGCTTCTTGCGAATGGCGACGATATGGCTGGCCCCGGTCACGTATGGCCCGGAGGCCTGACCGCTCTGCCAGTCCTCGAACGTGAACACCGTGTAGTTTTGGGGCTGCTTGCCCTTCTTCTTCGGGCGCTTGAGCAGCGAGGAATAGTCCACTCCCTGCCATGCCGCGCGGGCCGACTCCGGCGCCCGGAACAGGCTCGCCATCGTCGGCAGGAAGTCGACGTGCGAGACGAGCGCAGTGGACTTCACCGGCCTGGGGAACAGCGAGGGATTCGAGTAGACCAGCGGCACCCGCAGGGTCTCCTCGTACATGTTGAAGTTCTTCTGGATCATGCCGCCGTGGGCGATGCCCATTTCGCCGTGGTCGGTGGTGACGATGACGAGCGTGTTCTCGCTCAACCCCAGTTCCTCGAGCGTGTCGAGGACCTTGACCAGGTGGGCGTCCGTCTCCCGCATCAGGTTGCCGTAGAAGTTGAGGTAGGTGGTCTGCTCGTCATTGGTGGTCGGCGCGAGGCCGCCCGCGTTGCAGAACTTCACGTACTTCCGCTGCACCGAAGGCTTGGTGACGAACTTCTCGTCGGCCGTCTCGGGGCGGGTGATGCCGGTGCTCTCGAGGTCGGCGTCGGTGTAGCCGAAGTCCTTGTAGTTGGAGGGGTAGGAGAGCACGTCGTGCGGGTTCACGAGCGAGACGGTGAGGAAGAACGGGGCCTCCTGCTTCGCCGCCTGCTCGAGGTAGGCGATCGCGCCCTCCTGGCCCGCGACCACATCGCCGTCGTCGTACATGAAGCGGCCGTCGTTGTTGACCGAGCCGCCGCCAGCCTGGCAGATATCCTGGTTCGCCCCGGCGTCCTGCGGGTTCCAGCGCTCGAAGCCGTAATCGGCGAGGTCCTGCGGCACCCAGCCTTCATTCGGCGTGCAGGGCGGGTCGGTCGCCGGATCGGTGACGCCGCTGGCGGCCTTGCTGCAGTGCCACTTGCCCTTGAACGGCGTCGCGAACCCCGCCGCCGTCATCACCGTGGCGAGGTTCGGCAGATCCTTGGGCATCTCCACCTGCGGGTACTCCGAGGCGGGCATGTCCGCCTCGAGCGTGTACTTCACCCCGTGCTGCGCCGGGAAGTAGCCGGTGAACAGGGTGGAGCGGCTCGGCGAGCACATCGAGGTGTTGCAGACCGCGTTCTCGAAACTCAGACCGTTTCGCTTGAGGCGGGTCATTCCCGGCAGGTACTTCTGCTCCCAGCCCTTGGGAAAGTGCTGGATCGCCCGCTGCTGGTCGATGATGAACAGCAACACGTTCTTGCCCGCGTACGACCGCTCGGCATCGACTGCCTGGGCGGCAACATCGCGCGCCGGACCCGGACGCTTCTTCGCCGCGACATCCGCGACGGCGGCGGCCGGCGTTGCCAGCGCCGCCGACTTCAACAGGTTCCGCCGACCGATCCGTACGTCCATGCTGCCTCTTTTCCCGCGACCGGAAGCGGCCGGCCGCGATTGTCCGCCGTCCGTTGCCCGACGAACGTTAGCATAGGTAACCAGTGTAACGGAGCGGGTAACGCGCACCGTCGCCACGCCGTCGCCGAGGGGCCGTTGCCCGGGGTTTCCCGGGACGCGGGGTCCGCCGGCGGGACGCTCCCGCTACAGCGGTTGCAACCGCTCCGCGGCCGCGCGATCCAGCCGATTCCGGTAATCGGCGAGCATCGCATTCCCCGGATCGGTGAAGGCGATGTTCACCTGCTCCAGCGGGTCGGCGACCAGGTCGTAGAACTCCCACTCGTCCGGGTCGGGATTCTCGCGCTCGTCGCGGTAGCGGACCAGTTTGTACCGGCTGTCCCGGTAGGCCACGATGTGGTTCGCGCCCACATACGGCGGGGCGGGAACGCCGCCGTACACGTCGTCATAGGTGAACAGCACGTACTCGTTCGGGCCGAGCTTCTCCGGGTTCTTCACGGTCTCCGCGTAGTCCCGGCCCTGCCAGTCGAGCTTGCCGGCCTCCGCCACGCCAATCAGCGAGGCAAGGGTCGGCAGCAAATCGACGTGGGAGACGAGCGCGTCGCTGCGCTTTCCGGCCGGGAGGCGCTTTGGCCAGGAATAGACCATCGGCACCCGCAACGCCTCCTCGTAGGCCACCAGGGTCTTTTGCCGCAGGCCGTGGGCCATGGCCATCTCGCCGTGATCGGCGCTGCGGATGATGATCGTGTTGCGGTAGAGGCCGGCCTCCTTGAGCGCCCGAACGGTGTCCCCGAGGTAGCCGTCGACGAGCTTCATGAGGTTGCCGTAGAAGTTGACGTACTGCGTCTTCTGGGCCTCGTCCTGAAAGGCTCCGAGGTAAAAATCGAGCTGCGCGGGAAGGACCTGCTGGGCCTTCGGCTTGCCCGCCGCGGCGAGATCCTCGCCATGCGTCGGGGGCAATTCGATGCCCGTGCTCTCGAGCCACGAGTCGTCGAATCCGTCATCGGTGAACTGGCTGCCAATGCCCGGAAACTCGGTGATGTCGTGGGGGTTCACCAGGGAGATGATCAGGCAGAACGGCTTCTTGCGCCCCTTGCGGCTGGCGATGAAGTCCAGCACCCCCTGCTGATCCTCGGTTCCGTTCATGCACCGGCCGTCGTTGTCCGCGGTCCCCGCGCCGATGTGCTCGGGACCGGACTCGGACCCCGCATCCGGCGGATTCCACCTCCGGAACCCGTACTGCGTGACATCCGAGGCTTTCCATTCCACCGGGTCGCCGGGAACTTCCCACGACGCCGGTTTGCTCAAGTGCCACTTGCCCTTGTAGGAAACGTCGTACCCGGCGTCGGCCATGATGGTGGCGAGGTTCGGCAGCCGCTCCGGGAGCGGCAGGTCCGGCTGGTTGGCGGACGCGGGGTCGTAGTCGAAGGTCTGCACGTCGACCACGCCGTGCTGGGCCGGGAAGTACCCCGTGAACAGCGACGCCCGGCTGGGCGAGCACTGGCAGGCGCTGCAGAAGGCGTTGTCGAAGCTCACGCCTCTCCGCCGCAGCCGCGTCAACGCCGGGAGGTGGTCACGCTCCCAGTTCTCCGGGAAATGCTGGCGCACGCCCTCCTGATCGGTGATGAACAGGACGACGTTCGGCCGCCGGTTCCGCTTCCGCTTTCCCTTCCTGCCTGCTTCGACGGGCGCCGCAAATCCGGTCGCCACCGATCCGGCGACGGCCGCGCCGGTCGCCGCGACGTCGCGCACTAGGGACCGCCGACTACGTCGGCCAACTGCCTTGTTCATTGCCATACCCCCGTCGAATCAAGGTTTCTCGCGCGCCAGACCAACCGACTGGCCGGGATGTTCACGCAGTCGGCTGCAGCGGCGTCCGCTCGACGATCGCCAACTGCCTCTGAAGTTTCCGCTCAGGCCGTGCCGCTTGAGCCGGGTCATTCCCGGCAGGTGCTCATTCTCCCAGCCCTTCGGGAAGTGCTGGATCGCGCGCTGCTGGTCGATGATGAACAGTAGCACGTTCATGCCCTAGTAGGACCGCTCGGCCTCGACTCCCTCCGTCGCGAGTTGGCGCTCCTTCGCCGCGGCATCGGTCGCGGCGGCAACGGGAGTGGCCAGCGCGGCCGATTTCAACAGGTTCCGGCGTCCGATTCGAACGTCCATGCTCGCTCTTCTCCGGCCTCTCCCACCGGCCCGCCGCTAACCTGCGATGCAGCCACCTGACCTCATCGTTAGCATAGGAAACGGGTGTAACACCCGGGGCAACGCCGCTCTGTTCCCGGCACGCACGTCGCCGTGGCGCGGTCCTCCGGCGCAGTCCGCCGGACCGCCTGACTCACCGGCCGCGGCCACGAAGCGCCCCTCGGGAAGCGCACGCGGACCGGGCTTCAGACAAGCTGGCGGCGGGGAACGACCGCAGGATACCACAGCAACGCCACCTCTCCGGGCCGGTTGACGACGGGGCTCGCTGCCAGCACGACCGGCCTGGACCGACTCCCCGGCCAGAGCACCGGGCAGGCAACGGGCAGACAAATCCCCTGCGGCGGTTCCGTCGGAGGAGACCGGCTCCCGCCGGCCCGCGACCCGGGAAAAGCGGCCAGCCTCCCGGGGTTCCCGGGAGGCTGGCGCTCACGCGTCGGGTTGGTCCGGCGGGGCTCAGTTCCCCAGCCGGGCCTCCAGCGCCGCGATCCGTGCCGCCTTCGCCTCGACGCTCGCGACGAGGGCGTCGTTGCGGCTCGCCAGTTCCTGGATGGCCTTGATCATCGGCGCCAGCAGTTCCTCGTAGGCCAGCGCCTTCCGGTCCTCGCCGCCGTTCACCAGACCGTCCTTGTACCCGCCGAAGTCGATCCCGGTCGCCCGGATCACGGCTT
>JBJTKE010000147.1:0-1257 GCA_046096285.1 Chloroflexota bacterium | reverse complement strand
GACATCCGGGTGGAGCGGTCGGCGCCGCTGGATGCGGCGGGGAACCCGGTCGCGGGGATCGTGCGCTACGGCAACCGGGCCGAGATCACCGGGCCGGCGCGGCTGACCGGCGGCGCGGTGAAGTGCCTCGACATCCGGGCCGGCGCGGGGGTGGTGCTGGCCGGGCTGGTGGCGGAGGGCGAGACGCAGGTGGGGGACATCTTCCACCTCGCGCGCGGGTACGAGCAGTTCACCGACAAACTGACCGCGCTCGGGGCGCGGGTGCGAGAGGTTGGAGAGGCGTAACGAAGGTTTTGATCGCGGGTCGCCGCACCGGGATGACGGGCACAGGAGCCCGAACCCCGGGTGCGTTGTTTGGTGTACCGGCGTTCAGGTGCGACGGCAAGTTCACTACCGTAGTCATCCGGATGGTTCCCGGCCGAAACACCTCGGAACTCTCTCGCGCGCTGCGTCGAAGTCCGGGACCTTCGTCGGTTCCAACATTGCGGCAAACGTCACGCGTTCAACTTCGCAGTGGCAGCCTGCCACCTGATGGCGCCTGACGACGACATGAGCGTGGAGCCGTATTCGCGGGGCCGGGTCTGGACGATGGTGCTCGGGCCGTGACAGCCGTCCCGGTGGGACTCCCGGACGTGCCCGCCGGCATGGGGTTGCTGGGCACTGCGGATGCTGACCCCGGCGGTAGTACGCCTGACGGGCGGCTATCGCGGATACGCCGTCAGCCGAGTCGAGACAACCGGGTGTTGGCTGGCCTCGATCACGGTCAGCAGCGACGGGTGCAACGGACCCGGCGAAGGGTGAACACGATGACCGATCGGAGATTGCCGTCCCGATCCTCGATGTTTGGAACGAGTTCGTGTGACAGGTACTCCACTTCCCCCACGTACTGGACGTCGCCGCTGGTTCCTTTGAACAGGTGAAGGGTGGTCTCGTCCCGGAGATGGTTGACGATTGCGAGGTTGCCCCGATCCAGCGTTTGGTCGCCGAACTGGCCCTCGCCGCAGTAGAGAAAAGTGCGGTCGTCCAGCCACCGGTCCTCGTAGCCGTGCCTCAGGCCGGCGCGCCCCGAGAAGATCATGATGAAGCTGTGATTGGCAGGCTTGCTGATGCCGACCTGGCGGCCGCCGCCGTAGAGGTCGTGAATGGCCTTGCGTGTATACGTTGCTCCAGGTTCAAACATCGCCAACCCTCCATGCGGCGGGGCGACAGCCGGGAGGTGCGCGATCAGTCGCTACCGACGCCGAGACGATTGTACTG
>JBJTKE010000146.1:0-2039 GCA_046096285.1 Chloroflexota bacterium | reverse complement strand
CCATGTGCGAGGGAGCGGGGCTCGCTGTCGCGTCGGGGGCGGGGCGGGTGCGCATCGCCCAGAAGGATGGGCCGCCGGGCTCGGGCGCGCCGTGCCAGGCGATGGTGAAGCCCGCCTGCTCGTAGAAGGGGACGTTGCCGGCGTGGTCGGTGACGAGGCCGACCGGCATGGCGCGGACGGCGGCGCGATCGAGCAGGTGGGCGAGCAGGGCCGCACCGTGGCCGCGTCGCTGGAGGCGGGGCTCGACGCCGATGGCGCCGAGGTAGCGCCACGGCTCGGGCAGGCCGGCGAGTTGGCCGGCGGCGGCGGCCTCGATCGCGCCGAGGCGGTCGAGGACGGGCGCCCAGCCGCGGGCGAGCGCTGGGAAGCCGAGAGCGGCGGCCTCCTCGCGGGTGAGGCGTGGCTCGGGGCGGTCCACGGTGTAGGCGATGGCGAGGAGGATGCCGTCGGGGTCCTGCAGGGCCCAGGCTTCGCCAAAGCGGCAGGCGTGACGGACGTTGAAGACGAAGAGATCGGGGCAGAGGCGGGCGCGGGCCTCGCGGGCGGGGAGGGCGGCGGCGAAGACCGGGGCATCCACGAAGGCGCGGGCGAGCAGGGAGCCCGCGGCGACGGCGTCGGCGTCTTCGAGCCTGCGGATGCGCATCTGCGGCGTTCCGATCCTTGCTGGCTGGCGGCGCGGGCGCTCCCGCTCGGTGGTCGACGCGCCCGGAGGCAGGTGGGCGAATGCGCCGGCACGGTGGCGTGCCGATGCGCGGCCGCCGGGTGCGCCTGACGCCTGACGCCTGCAGCCTGCCGTGCGGTCGGCGGCGGCGGTCGCGCCGGCGCCGTAGCCCGAACCCGTCCCGCCGCTGGCGCGATCCCGGCGCGGAGTCCCGGTTCCCGGTCCGGCCCGGGGCGTTCGCGCCGGCCGCCGCCCGCCGCCCGCTTTCGCGCAGCGGTACGGGGCGATCATCGCAGGAAACGGGCGCGGCGTGAAGGGTCGGGCGGTGGGAGGCATTGACGGAGAGGCATCGCGGCGGCTACGCTGCGTTCACCGCAAAACCCCGCGTACGTACGCGCCATTCATCGGCGCGATGCCACCGCCGGGGGTTCGTCATGCCGTCGCGGTCCGCGATCGAATCGATGGGCGAACGAGGCGCCGCCGCCTCGGGCGCCGGGGTGCGCCTGACCCGGCGCGCGGCTGCCGCGGCGCTGCTGGCGATGGCGCCGGGGGTGGCCGGGATCGCCGCTGGCGGTGCGCCGGGCGGACCGGGCCGGTTGGGCTGGCTGGGTCGAGGGCGCGGGCTGCTGGCGGTGAGGGGGGCGGCGGCCGCCGCCGCGCCGAGCGACTCCGGGCTGACCCGCGCCGGCCGCTGGGTTGAGGCCGACGAGGTCGGGCTTGCGCGGGGGGAGCGCGCCGGCGGGCGGGACCCGGAGCCCATCGCCTTCGAGACGCCGTGGCCGGTGAACGCCGTCGCCCCGCACTGGAGCGGGAAGGAGCGGCCTGGCGCCGCGCTCGAGGTGAGCTTCAGCGAGGACGGCAGGCGGTGGTCCGCGCCGCTGCGGATCGGGGAGGCGGGCGACGCCGGCCGCGGCGACCGCGAGCCGCGCCGCCACGGCAGCCTGGTGATGACCGCCCCGGCCCGCTGGGTCCGCTACCGCACATGGAACGCGGACGGGGAGCCCGCCTCGCTGCGCGGTCTGGCCTGGGAGTATCTCGACGTGTCCGGCGTGTCCGGCGTGTCCGGCGTGTCCGGGGCGGCAGGAGCGGCAGGGGCGGGTCCGCCGGCCGGCGGCGACGGTCCGCGGGTCTTCTCGCGCGCCGACTGGGGGGCGGATGAGAGCCTGCGCTTCGATGCGGGCTGGGAGTACTGGCCCCCGGAGTATGCACCGGTCTCCCATGTGATCGTTCACGAAGCGCCCGGGGCGAACCACGAGGACGGCCTGGCGGCGGTGCGCGCGCTCTACTACTGGCAGGCGGCGGTGCGCGGCTGGGGGGACCTCGGCTACAACGCGATCGTCGACTGGCGCGGGAACGTGTACGAGGGGCGGGCCGGGGG
>JBJTKE010000145.1:0-4697 GCA_046096285.1 Chloroflexota bacterium | reverse complement strand
GCCGCCCCCGGCCCGCCCCGCGGCCGCGGCCCCGGCCCCGCCGGAGACGGGCGGCCCGCGCTCCCCCTGCTGGTGCTCGCCCAGCTGCTGCTGGTGCTGCCGACGATCGTCGTCGTGCTCCAGAGCTTCCGCGGCGAGGCGGGCGGCCTGACCCTGGCGAACTGGGCCGAGACCCTCGGCCGCAAGAGCGACCGCCGGGCCATTCTCACCAGCCTCCAGCTTGGGGCGCTGTGCGGCACGGTGTCGCTGCTCATTGGCGCGCCGCTGGCGTGGGCCATCTCCCGCGCCCTGCCGGCGGCCCGCACCGCCTGGCTCTCGCTGCTCAACGTCGGAGCCAACTTCGGCGGCATCGGCCTGGCCTTCGCCTACACCGCCGTGCTGGGAACCTACGGCATGGTCACCCTGGCGGTGCAGCGGTTCGGGCTGCCCTTTACCCCGCCCTCCTCGACCTCCTTCACCGGGCTGGCCCTCGCCTACCTCTATACCAACATCCCCCTGTTCATCCTGCTCACCCTGCCAGCCATGCACACCGTCCGCGATGACTGGATGGAGGCGGCCGAGGTCTGCTCGGCCACCCGGGCCCAGTTCTGGCAGCATGTCGGCATTCCCGTGCTCGCGCCATTCCTGCTGGCCGGCTGGGTGCTCATCTTCACCTGGACCGTCGGCATCTACGGGCTCGCCTACGCGCTGGCCGGGAGCGCTCCCGCCGCCCCGGTGCGGCTGATGACCCTGCAGATCGGAATCGCCCTCAACCAGTCGGCCAACGGCCAGCAGCGCGCCGCGGTGATGGCCGCGATCCTGCTGATCATCGCCGCCGTCTCGCTGCTGACCTACCGGCTCATCCTGCGGAGGGCGACCCGATGGTTCACGTAGGGACAATCGGGCGGATCGGGCGCGGCCTGCTCTTCGCCGCCCTCGCGGTCTACCTGCTGCTGCCGCTCTCTGCCGTGCTGCTCTCCTCGCTGGCGACCACCTGGACCGCCAACGCCCTGCCCGACGGCTACACCCTCGCGAGCTGGGGCGAGGCGCTGGCCAACCCCCGGCTGCAGGCGGCGGTGGCGCGCACCTTCGGGCTGGCGCTGGCGGTGCTGGCGCTCGATCTGCTGCTGGTCGTTCCCGCCGTCTACTGGCAACGGGTCCGCAACCCGCGCATCCGCGTCGTCACCGAGCTGTGCGCGGCGATCCCCTTTGTGCTGCCCTTCATCGTGATCGCCTTCGGCATTCTCAAGCTCGCCGGGTTCGCGCTGCCGGAACTGCTCGGCACGCCGCCGCTGCTGCTGCTCGGCCATGCCGCCATCGCCTTCCCCTTCCTCTACTGGTCGGTGGACGGCGCGATGGCGGCGGCCAACGTGGTGAAGCTGAACGAGGCGGCGCAGATGTGCGGGGCCACGCCGCTGCAGACCCTGCGCCACGTGATCGTGCCCAACATCGGGCCGGGACTGGCGACCGGCGGGATGCTGGTGTTCGCCACCAGTTTCGGCGAGTTCGCGCTGGTGCAGGTGCTGGTCGGCGCGCGCTTCGAGAATGTTTCCCTCTACAGTCTGGACCTGCTCACCCGGACCAGCGCCGACTTCGGCACGCTCGCCGTGCTGACGGTGCTCACCTTCCTGGTGCTGTTCGTGATTTCCACCGCCGTGGTGTGGATCAACCGCGGAAGGCGGGTCGCGGCGGTCGCCGGCGCCCGCGCCATGACCGCCGAGAAAGACCGCTGACGCCAGCCGGGAACCGCCGGCGAGGGACGAACCGATCATGACCGCCGCCATCGCCATTATTGGAGCGGGCGCCACCGGCGCGACGCTCGCCATCGAGATGTGCCGCCGATTGCCGGCCGGGGAGGAGGTGCTGCTCATCGGCGATGCCGGCAGGCCGGGGGCCGGGCTGGCCTACGGCGCGGCCCGCCCGGAGCACCTGCTGAACGTCGTCGCAGGCGGCCTGAGCATCGACCCCGCCCACCCGGACGACTTCGCGGACTGGCTGCTGGCCCGCAAACTGCCGGGCGTCCGGCTCGATGACGCACTCCAGCGTTTCGTGCCGCGCCTGTGGTTCGGCGAGTACCTGGCGGACCGGCTGGACGAGGCGGCCGCTGGCGGTCCCGGGCGGCCGCGGGTCACCGTGGTGACCGGGCGGGCCGTGTCGCTCATCCCGGTGCACGACGGCTGGCGGATCGGGCTCGCGGATGGCGGCGAGGTCGCGGCGGCGCAGGCCGCGCTCTGTCTTGGCAACTTCCCGGGCAGGCTGCCGCTGGCGGGCGAGCGGATCGCGCCCGGCGTGGCGGACCGGATCATCCACGACCCGTGGCGCGATCCGCGCCTGAAGGAGATCCGCCCGGGAGACGACGTGCTCGCCCTCGGCGCAGGTCTGACCATGGTCGACCTGGCCCTGACGCGCGAGGCGCTCGGCCACCACGGGCGGATCGTCGCGGTGTCGCGCAACGGGCTGCTGCCGGCGGCGCACGTTTCGCCCCGGCAAACGCCGATCGCACCGGAGGGTCTCCGCGGCGGGGAGTCGCTGGCCGAGGTGATGCGCGTGGCGCGGACCGCCGCGGCGGCGCACCCGTGGCGGCAGGTGGTCGATGGGCTGCGGCCCGTCACCCAGGCGATCTGGACGGGGTGGAGCGAGCGGGAACGCCGCCGCTTCCAGCGATGGCTGGCGACCCCGTGGGGGGTGGCGCGGCACCGGATGGCCCCGGAGGTGGACGCGCGCATCGCTGGCGCGGTGGTGGCGGGGCGGCTCGGGGTCGGCGCGGCCCGGCTGGAACGGCTCGGGCTGGCGGCGGACGGCCGGATCGCCGCCGAGACGCGCCTGCGCGGCGGCGGGACCGATATCCTCGCGGTGGATTGGGTGGTCAACTGCAGCGGCCCGGACCGCGACCTTCGCCGGCAGGACGATCCGCTGCTGCGCTGGCTGCTGGCCTCCGGCGTGGCCCGCACCGACGCCCTGCGCCTCGGACTCGACAGCGACGATGCCGACCGCATCATCGACGCCGCCGGCGATGCGTGGCCCGATCTCTACGCCCTCGGGCCGATGACGATGGGGCGGCTGTGGGAAATCGTGGCGATGCCGGACATCCGGGTGCAGGCGCAGCGGGTCGCGGACCGGATGGCGAACCGGCTTGCCGCCGCCGCCGGAGCCGCGATGCCGGCCCGCTGAAACGGGCGGCCGGGCCTCACCCGCGGTACACCCAGCGCTCCACGAGGCCGTCCTTCGCGGGGTCGGCGGGGTGCCGCCACATCTCCTCTCCGGCGAGGGTGAACCCGGCGCGGCGGGCGACCTGCCGGGAGGCCTCATTGTCGAGGTCCACGAGCAGGTGGACGCGGGCGAGCCCAAGGCCGGCGAGGGCCCAGTCCGCGAGGGCGGCGGTCGCCGCCGCGGCAAGGCCGCGCCCGCGCCCCGCCGTGCCGAGCCAGTAGCCGATCTCGGCGTCGGAGGACGCCGGGTAGATATGCAGCAGGCTGGCCGTGCCGAGGATCGCCCCGGCATCATCGCCGGGGACGATGGCGAAGCGGGCGGCGGTCCCGGCGCGCCACCCGCCGATGGCGTCGGCGATGAGCCGGTCCGCCGCCTCGCGGGTGAAGGGCCACTCGATGGAGGTGTAGCGGCCGATGTCCTCGGCCTGCCCGGCGGCGTGGAGGGCGTCGCGGTCCCCCGGGCGGAACGCGCGCAGGAATGGCGCGGCGGCATCGGGTTGCCGGAGCCACGGCGCGAGCGGCAGCACGATCCGGGGCGGCAGGGAGAACCCCGCCCGCGGCGGGTCCGGGTTGGCCTCGGGTGGCATGGGAATCAGGTCCTCCGGGGCGATCGGGAAGGCTGGCGACCGCGGGAAGTATGGCGGGCGCCGCGGGCGCTGTCGCCGCCGCCGCGCCGCGTCGTGCCGCCCGGATCCGGCGCATTTCGCGCCCGCGACCCCGAAAAGCCCGGCTCCCTCGCCCGGGGGGGAGGGATTGGGGTGCGGGCGGATTCGAACCTGTCCGGGTGTGAACCTGTTCCTCCCCTGCCCGCTGCGACGATGTCTCCGGGGGGCGTCGGGATTGGGCCGACGGGACCGGGAGAGCCCCCTCCCCAACCTCTCCCCCGCCGCGGCGGGAGCGGGGCTTTCGTCGGGCCGGTGGCGCGACGCGGGGGAAGCACCAACCCCCGGCCGGGATTGCCGGGGCCGCAACCGGCTGGTTCGGGGACGATACCCGGCGGCACCCGGCACCCGGCACCCGATGCCGGAACCCGGAACCCGGAACCCGGAACCCGGAACCCGGAACCCGGCACCCGATGCCGGATGCCGGATGCCCGATGCCCGGCACCCGATACCCGATACCCGATACCCCCCACCCAACACCCGCCACCCACGCGATCATTCATACTGCCGCCGAGAAGGCGCCCGGCCGCGGGATGGCCGGGCTGGCCGGGGCGCGCGGGGGTCCGGAGAGGCTGTGGCGGAGGTTCGCTCCACGCTGGAAGAGGTGATGCGCCGGGCGCGGGCGGTGGTGGGGGTGGATCACGCCCGCGTCACCAGTCCGGGGGACGGGCTGCTGGCCGACTGGTGGCCGCTGGCGCTGAAGGGCGCGGCGGCGGCCCAGCAGGCGGGTCAGCCGCTGCTCATCATCCAGCCTGCCGACGCCATCGAGACCGCCGCCGTGCTGCGCCTCTGCGCCGAGGCCCGGGGGCCGGTCACGGCGGGTGGCGGCGGCAGCGGGGTGGTGGGC
>JBJTKE010000144.1:0-12525 GCA_046096285.1 Chloroflexota bacterium | reverse complement strand
CCCCTGCCCCCGCTCCGCCACCGGCATCCGGGACGAGCGGGTTGCCAAGACCGAGGTTGACCTCCTCGCCATCTCCAAGCCCGTCGCCGTCGGAGTCGTACAGGCCCGGGTTCGTGCCGATTACGCCGTCCTCGTAGCCGTCGGGCAGTCCGTCGCCGTCGGTATCCGGATCCGGAGGCGGGGCCTCCGCGGGCTGCGGTTCCGCTGGCGGCGCGGCCTCGACCGGCGGCGGCGCAACCTCGACCGGCGGCGGTGCGACTTCAACCGGCGGTGGCGCAACCTCGACCGGCGGCGCGGGCAGCAGCAAGGCAGGGTCGGGCGGCGGCAACATCGCCGGCGGCAGCGACGGCAGCAGATTGAACACGTCGAGCGCCGCCGCCGGATTGGCCTCATCGATCCCGGTGAGGTAGCCGCCGGTTTCGAGATACTGGGCGCCGGCCACGTAGTAGGTTCCCGAACCGGGCGCGATCACCGGTTGCTGCAGCACGTAGCTCCCGAACGGCAGTCCGTCCCACGTCCAGTTGCCGCCGCCGCCGGAGACCGCATCGGCCAGCGAATACACCGTGCCGTCCTCGCCGTACACCGCGAAGTCGTACGGCGGGTTGGCGATCACGCAGGTCGCCGGATTCCATGTCTCGAACGGATCGGGGCACGAAAGCACCCGGACCGTGAGCGACCCGTTGCGCGGCCGCGCCACCGCTCGTTTGGTAACAGGAGTCGGCTCCGCCCCCGGTTCCGCGGCGGCCTGCGGGGTGGCGGCAGGCTCCCCCACGTTCCGCACCCCTCCGGTTTCATCCGCGGGCTTCTCCCGTTCCCGCGCCCGCTCGCCGCGCGCCATCGCGTAAACCCGGATCTGCGTTTCCGCCGCGCCGGCCGCGAGTTCGACGAGGGACCCCTGCTCTCCCGCCGCCTTGAATCCGGCCTCCGGCTCGCCGCCGATCCCCGGTCTGCCCGGCACGTAGAACCGGTCATACCCCTCCGCCAGCACGATCGCCCGAACGCCGTACCGGCCAGACGGCAAATCCCGCCAGGCCACCACGCCATCGGCCGCCTGCGGGCCGCCCAGGTCCCGCGGCTGCTCTCCGTCGAGCGCCACCAGGTCCAGCGTCATCGCCGCCGCGTCGGCCGCGCAGGTGTCGGGGCTGGCGTCCGCCGTCTTTACGCCCTCGGGACAGGCAAAGACCTCCGCGGCGATGGCTGCTCCCTGTCCCGCATCGGCGACGGCGGGCGCCGATTCGACGGCGGGGATGTCCAACCCCGGCAGGATCAGCGCGGCGACGAAGGTCGACGGCCCGGCGCCCGTCGCCGTCACCGTCACCTCGCCGGAAAACGACCCCGCCATGCCGGCATCGAGCGCCGCCGACGAGCCATCAGCCGCGGCCACCTCGACCGATCCGGACAGCGCCAGCACCAGCGCCGGCGCATCGGTCGCCGCAACCACCGCCGACTCGCCCGCGGCAAGCGCATCGCGGAGCAACTTCAGCGACCGCTCGCCTGCTGGCGCGGCAAACGGCGGGCTGGCATAGGAGACCTCGCCCCCCTCCGGCCCGGCGTCGGCCGCGCCGGCGAGGTCGATTTCGAAGAATCCGGCCTGCGGGCCGCCGGCCGCTCCCACCCGCTGCGGCGCGGCCGGCGAGAACGCCGCCTCGCCCGGCAGCAGCAACGCCCGGCGCGCCGCGTCGTCCTCGACCAGCAACGCTCCGTCGTCGGCGACGACGAATCCGGGGTCCGCCTGCACGAACGCGGCCTCGGCGGATCCCGCGGGCTGGTAGGTCACCCGCCAGACGGCCTCGCCGTCTGGCATCGGCGCGAGGCCCTGGGCCGCGACCGCCGCGTGTCCCCGCGCCGGCGACACCGGCGACTCCTGCCACGCCCGGACGCCCGCCCCGGTCGCCAGCAGGAACGCCGCCGCCACCGCGGCCGCGCGCGCGCGGCCCATCGCTGCCCTCATGGACTCCTCCCCGCGCCCTGCTGCTCCGGCGCGTTTCCGGCACGCGGCGGGACGTGCGCCGGATCACTGCCACATTTGCGGGAAACGTGTTCGACCTCTACTCCACGGTGATACGCCGAACCTCGCCGTTCAGATTCGTGTAGAGCAGCGTTCCGGGGCGAACCGGATCGAATTCGAGCGCCACGATCATCCCCAGGCCGGTGGCGAAGGTGCTGAACGGCGCGGGCGAACCGGATGGCGGCCACCCCGCCGCGAAGATGCTCCCGCAGACGAAGTCGGCGAACAGGTAGTCGCCCGCGTACTCCGCCGGCCAGTTGGCGCTCGCCGGCACGAACGCCCCGCCGGTGATCGACTCGCAGCCGGTATCGTGCCCGTACCACGTCGCCGGGTTCGTCATTGCGGCAGGCGCGTCGGCGCACGGAAGGGTCTGGCCCTGCGGGCACGGCCCCTCACGCTGGGGCCAGCCGTAGTTGGCTCCCTTCCGGCCCAGATCGACTTCTTCCCACGTGTATTGTCCCACGTCGTTGATTGCAAAGGTGCTGCTGCCCGGCGCGAACGCGATCTGGAACGGGTTTCGCAGCCCCAGCGCGAAGATCTCGGCGCAGGGCGCCTTCTTCGCGCGTCCGGCCATGCCGCAGGCGGCCGCCCCCTTCGACACGCGGTAGGGGTTGCCTGCCGCGGGCCTGCCCTCGGTGGTGATCCGCAGGATCTTGCCGAAGTAGGTAGTGCGCTTCTGCGCCAGCGAAGGCCGCGCGTTGTCGCCGACCGAGACGTACAGCATCCCGTCCGCCCCGAATTCGAGATCTCCCCCGTTGTGGTTGGTGGCCACCAGTCGCGCGGTCTGCGCCAGCGGTTGCCCGGAGGCGGCATCGACTGCGCCGTTCGGCCGCACCGAAAACCGCGACACCCGGTTGAAGCACGATCCGCCATCCGACACCGTGTGGTACAGATAGATGCTGTTCTCGCCCGCGCCAAAGCGCGGATCGAGCGCCACGCCCAGCAGCCCGCGTTCGCCGTCGCTGCAGGTGCTCCCGCCCAGGTCGAGCGCGACCCGCGGCTGACCGGAGAGCGGCACGAAATAGAGCCTGCCGCTCTTCGAGGTCACGTACAGCGCGCCCCGCAGCCCGCCCCGCTCCACCACGGCCAGATCGATCGGCTGCGGCACGCTCGCCACCACCGCGTCGCTGAACCCGGGAGGCAGGCTCGCCTCGGCGCTGGTTCCCGGGCCGTGCCCGGCGGCCAGCAGCATGGCCATCACCGCCGCAAGCGCCAGCCGGAGTATTCCGGTCATCGTCGCCTCCTACCTGCCGCCGCTGGCGGGCAGTCCCCGCGCCTGCCGCACGATCCCGACCACCGCGGCGGCCCGGGCGGTGAGCTCCGCCCAGTTTCCGGCCGCCACCACCGCTGGGTCGACCAGGTTGCTGCCGAGCGCCACCGCGCTCGCCCCGGCCTTGATGAACTCCGCCGCGTTCTCCGCGCTCACGCCCCCGGTGGGGATCAGCCGCACCTGCGGCAGCGGACCCCGCACGTCCTTCAGGTACCGGGGGCCGCCCGCGCTGGCCGGGAACACCTTGACGAACTCCGCCCCGGCCTCCCACGCCGCCAGGATCTCGGTCGGCGTGAAGGCGCCGATCACCGCCGGCACCGAGTAGCGCCGGCAGCACGCGATCACCGGGATCGACACCACCGGCGTCACGATGAACTGGGCGCCGGCGAGAATCGCCGTCCGCGCGGTCTCCGCGTCGAGCACCGTTCCCGCGCCGACGTTCGCCGTCCCGTCGAGCGCCTCCCGCGCGGCCTCGATCGCCCGCGGCGCGGTCCGGTTCGTGAAGGTGAACTCGACCGACCGGATGCCGCCCTCGGCGAGGGCCCGCGTCATCGGGACCGCTCCCGAGAGATCGTCCAGCCGAACGATCGCCACCACCCCGTCGGATGTCACCGTCTCGCTGACGTTCACTCGTGTCCTCCGCGCTGCCGCATCCCAACCCGGGAAGCATGCGCCAACCGGCGCGCCCGCGCCATCCCGCACGCGGCGGGGGCGCGCCGGAACCGGCGCGCCCCCGTTCGCAGGCTGGTTTGCCGGCGCCCGTCAGACCCGGCGGCGGCGGATTCCCAGCGCCCCGGCGGCCACGCTGCCGCCGATCGCCAGCAGCCCCGGGATCAGGCTGGTCGCGGCTCCCGCTCCGGTCGAGGGCACCGCCGTGATCTTCGGAGCCTTCCCCTTCTGCGAGGGAACCACGATCGCGCCGCCGCCCGGCTTGCCCGGCCGACCGGGCTTGCCCGCCTCGGGGACCGGCGCGGGGGCCGCAGCGTCGCCGCACGGACCGCCGGCCACCTCGATGGTGTTGCCCTCGTTCCCGCCCGAGATGATCGGGCCCATCATGATCGACCCGCCGTTCGCGTTCGCCCGGGCGTCGCCGCCGTTGCCCACGCTTCCGAGCGCACCGGCGTCGCCGCCGCCGCCGGCCATGCCGACGTTGTTGCTGCCGCCCGAGGCGTCGGCGATGGCGATCCCGCCGCTCGCGTCCAGGTTGATGTTCAGGCTGTTGTCGACATCACCGCCGTCGATGTAGACGGGTCCGTCGATGCAGCCGCCGTCGCTGCCAACCAGGATCGTGTTGCCCTTGTTGTCGCCCGAAATGATCGGGCCGATCATGATCGTGCCGCCGTTGGCGTTCGCGTTGGCCAGCCCGCCGTTCCCGACCGCGGCGATCGCCCGGTCGGCCAGGCCGATGTCGGCTCCGCGGCTGCCGCCGCCCCGCGCGAGCCCCGCCAGGTTCGGCCGGCCCTGCCGCCCGCCCCGGGTGTTGCCGTCGTTTCCGACCCGCCCGTTGTCCTCGGCGACCGCCACCGCGGTGTTCCCATCGCCGCCGCTGCCATCCGCGACGCCAGCCCCGCCCGCGGTGTCGGCGTCGACGCTGGTGCTGTTGTCGATGGTTCCGCCGTCGACCACGACGCCATCCTCGGGCGGCGCTCCGGCCCCGGTCGCTCCGTCGACCACGTCGCCGATCAGCGCCTCGGTGGATCCGCCGCCGCCGTGCCGCCCGCCGGACTCCTCCGGGGCCGCGGCGGTCTCCGCCGCCGCCTCGGGAGCGGCAGCCGCTTCGACGGGAGCAGCCTCGGCCGCGCCGGGAAACTCGCCTGCGATCAACTGGTCGGGCGTCATGTAGACCGGCTGAACCGGGTCCGGCACCGGCAGGATCGCCTCGGCGGGCACGCCCTGCTGGACCGGCGCCGCCTCCTGCGCCGCTTCCGGGGCGGCTTCGCCGCCGCCATCGCCCGAGGCATCAGCGGTGGACTGCGCCGCGGACGCATCGCCGGACGCCGCATCGCCCTCCGCCGGGGTCTCCGCCGCGGCCTCCTCGGCGGGAGCCTCGGCGGGGGTGTCCTCCGCCGTCAGTTCGGCGAAGACCACGTCCTCCAGCGTCGCAGGCTCCTGGGCGGCGGTCTCCTCGCCGCTGGCAGCGGTCTCATCCTGCGCCAGCGCCGGAGCGGCGCCCGCGCCCACCAGCCCGAACACCGCGGCGGCAACCACCAGTCGCCGCACCCACGGCATCTCCTGTCGTTCCATCATCGGCTTCACCCTTTCCCGCAGCGGGGACCCCTCGGTCCTCCCCGCCTCGCCCGCCCGTCTGCCCCCCGGCGCGTCGCCTTCCCTGACGAACGGACGGGTCAGACCGTTTCACCCCACGGGCTTCTCCGTGGGCCGTATTGTCGCCCACTCCCACCCGAAAGGAAAGCTGTATGTACGTACACTACGGATCATCAGGAACAACTCCGGGATGTTCCCCGTTCAACCGCTCCCCTGTGCCGCATCGACCTCGGATTGTGAACATGGGCGCACCGGACGCCGCGCGTGGGAGACCGCGGTGCGCCGCCCGCCGCGGAGGCGTATTATCCCGACGGGACGCGCGCGCGCCCGAGATTCGCCCAGCTTTCCCGGAGGAACCTTCCGCCATGCCTTCGTCCGCGACCCTCGCCATCGTCGGCGCACGCGGGCGCACCCTGGACCCCGCCCGTCCCGCCGCCACCGCGATCGCCGCCGCCGACGGGCGGATCATCGCGGTCGGCAGCGACGCCGACATCCGCGCCCTCTGCGACGGCGCGACCCAGGTCATCGACGGCCGGGGCATGGCGATCGTGCCGGGCTTGACCGATTCCCACATCCATCCCCTCATGGGCGCCCTCCGCACCCAGGGCGTGGACCTCACCGAGGCCCGCGACCTCGACGGCATCCGCGCGCTCATCTACGCCGAGCGCAACCGGGTCGGACCCGGGAACTGGATCATCGGCTGGGGCTGCACGCACGAACCGTTCCAGCAAACCGGCATCCTCGGCTCCCTGCTCGAACCCGCCGCCGGCGAGCAACCCTGCTTCATCAACTTCTTCGACGGCCACGGCGGCGTGGTCAACCAGGCCGCGCTCGACCGCGCCGGCATCGACGGCCCCCGCCGCTTCGAGGAGGCTGCCGCCATCGTCTGCGACGCTGACGGCCGCCCCACCGGCGAACTCCAGGAGTGGGGCGCCCTGCGCCTCATCCAGGATGCCATCCCCCCGCTCACCGAGGACCAGCGCTACGACCTCTTCGTCCAGGCCTTCCGCAACTACAGCAGCGTCGGCCTCACCGGCCTCCACGCCATGGACGGCGACCCCGGCCAACTCGCGATCTTCCGCCGCATGGAGGAGCGCGGCGACCTCCGCTGCCGCGTCGTCCTCCCCATGTGGGTCAAGCCCGACATGGACCGCGCCCAATGGGACCACCTCACCCGCTTCCGCGACGAGAAGGGTCGCCGCTGGCGGGCCGGCGCGGCCAAGTTCTTCATCGACGGCGTGACCGAGTCCGGCACCGCCTGGTTCACCCGCCCGGACACCAAGGGCGAGTGCATCCAGCCGTTCTGGCCCAACCCCGATGAGTACAAGGCCGCCGTCGCCCTCTTCGCCGCCACCGGCCACCAGTGCATCACCCACGCCGTCGGCGACATGGCCGTGCGGTGCGCCCTCGACGCCTACAAGGCGGCAGGTCGCTCCACCGCCGCCCACCACCGCATCGAACACTGCGAGGTGGTCGAGGACGCCGACCTCCCGCGGTTCGCCGCCGAGGGCGTCGCCGCCTCCATGCAGCCGCTCCACATCTTCGCGACCCGCGCCGACCGCTCGGACACCATGAGCCAGCGTGTCGGCCCCGACCGCTTCCGCAGGCTCTTCCGCACCCGCGAACTCAAGGATTCCGGCGCGGTCCTGCCCCTCGGCTCCGACTGGATGGTCGCCCATTTCGACCCCCGCAAGGGCATGGCCTGGGCTCAGCTTCGCCGTGCTGGCGGCGACCCCGGCGGCTTCGTCGTCAACCCCGAGCAGGCGCTCACCCCGCTCGAGGTGCTCGAGGGCTACACCACCGAGGCCGCCCGCGTCGTCGGCGAGTCCCATCTCAATGGCCGCATCGCCCCGGGCTTCCGCGCCGACCTCACCGCCTTCGCCGACGACCCGGTCACCTGCGGCGGCGACGCCCTCGCCACCCTCCCGGTGCTGCTCACCGTCACCGATGGCGAGGTCGTCCACCGGGCCTGATCCGCTCGCCCCGCCAGGTCGCCGCCGGGAGGTCCCGCGATGCCCCGCGCCACCGTCTGCCTCACCTTCGACTTCGACGCGGTCTCCCTCTGGATCGGCCCCTTCGGCGCCACCTCGCCAAGCATGATCTCGCGCGGCGAGTTCTGCGCCGTCGGGGCCCGCCGCCTGCTCGCCCTTCTCGACCGCGAGGCCATTCCGGCCACCTTCTTCGTCACCGGCCACACCGCCGACACTTACCCGGAGATCGTCCGCGAGATCGCCGCCGCCGGCCACGAGATCGGCCACCACGGCTACCTCCACGAGAACCCCATCGCGCTCGAAACCCGGGAGCGCGAGCGCGACGTGCTGCTGCGCGGCTTCGACGCGCTCGACCGCGCCGCTGGCGTCCGCCCGACCGGCTACCGCTCCCCCTCGTGGGACACGAGCCCGTACACGGTCGATCTCCTGCTCGAGCACGGCTTTCGCTACGACAGTTCGCTGATGGGCGACGACTTCACCCCCTACTGGTGCCGCACCGGCGACGTCATCGACCCCGGCGGCCCCTACCGCTTCGGCCCCGCCACCGATCTCGTGGAAATGCCCGTTTCCTGGCTGCTCGACGACTTTCCCCACTTCGAGTACCTCGTCCTGCGGCCCGGCGGCCTGCGCAATCCCGGTCTCAGCGCCGCCAGCAAGGTCGAGGAAATCTGGGCCGACGAATTCGCCTTCATGCACCGCGACGTGCCCGGCGGCGTCTTCAACCTCACCATGCACCCGCAGGTGATCGGCCGCGGCCATCGCCTCCTCATGCTCGAACGGCTCATCGCGCGCTTCCGAGCCGCCGAGGATGTCGTCTTCACCACGCTCGGCGCTGCCGCCGACGCCTTCCGCGCCGCCGCAACCCCACCCGGAGACCGCCCATGACCGGCGAAACCCGCTGGATGCTCGACCGCGCCGAAGCCGTCTCCGCCGCCGGCATGGTCGCCGCCAAGCACCCCCTCGCCGCCCGCGCGGGCGGCGAGCAGGCCGTGGTCGATTTCGGTATGATCGCGCCCCGCGCCGCCGCGCCGGACATGTTCCCCCTCGCCGGCGGCGCGAATCCCGGCATGTTCGGCTGGCCCTCGGTGGTCGACGACGCCAACCTCCACGGCTCCCGCAGCATCGCCGTGCCGGGCGCGCCCGCGGGTTTCGCCCTCGCCGCCGGCCGCTTCGGAACCATGCCGCTCGCGGACCTCCTCCAGCCCGCCATCCGCCTCGCCGAGGACGGTTTCCTGCCCAACTGGCACACCACACTCAACACCGCCACCGATCTCTGGCTCATCGTCCGTCACCCCGAGACCACCCGCATCTTCGCCCCCGGCGGCATCCCCTGGTCGCCCTTGCCGGGCATGCGGACCCCGCTTCGCCAGCCGGACCTCGCCCGGACCCTGCGCGAATTCGCCGCGGGCGGCCCAGACGCCTTCTACACCGGCGCCATCGCCGGTCGCATCGTCCGCGAGGTGCGGGAGACCGGCGGCATCCTCGACGCGGAAGACTTCGCCGCCTATCGCGCCAGCGTCGTCGCGCCCCTGCGCGGGCGCTACCGCGGCCTCGAGATCCTCGCCACCCCGGCGGCCTCCGGCGGCCCGACCGTCCTCCAGACCTTCAACCAACTCGAGGGCGCGGACCTCGCCGGTCTCGGCCACAACAGCCTCCCCGCCCTGCACGAGATCGCCGAGGCCTGCCGCGGCGCGTTCGTGGACCGTTTCACCTGGCTCGCCGACGATCGGCAGGTCGAGGTTCCGCTCGCTGCGCTGCTCTCGCCGGAGTACGCCGCCGAGCGGCGCGCCGAACTTCGCCCGGACCGCGCCCGCATGCCCCTGCTGCCCGGCGATCGCGCCCGCCTCGGCGTGGGCCACGCGCTCGGCCGGTCGGTCGCCGCCTACGGCGCGCCGCGGATGACCACCACCCACGTGTCGGTCATCGACCGCCACGGCAACGCCGCCTCCCTGACCAACACCCTGCTCTCCGGCTGGGGCAGCGGCGTCACCGCGCCGGGAACCGGCGTCCTGCTCAACAATGGCATGATGTGGTTCGACCCCGAGCCGGGACGGCCCAACTCGGTCGCAGGCGGCAAGCGCCCGCTGTCCAACATGGCCCCGGTCGTCGTCGTTCGCGGCGGCGAGGCGTTCATGAGCCTCGGCGCGATGGGCGGCCGCCGCATCCTCAACGCCATCCCCCAGATCGTCGCCAACGTCGCCGACTTCGGCATGGGGATGCAGGCGGCCATCACCGCCCCGCGCATCGACCTTTCCACCGGCGCGCTGCAAGCCAGCGACCGCATCCCCGCCGCCACCCTCGCCGCGCTCGCCGCAATGGGCCACGACGTTCAGCCGATCGAGGAGGACGTGCTCGGCTTCGAGTTCGCCAGCCCCGCGGGTGTCCTCCGCCGCGACGGCGTCCTCTTCGGCGGGGCCAACCCCTACTACCCCGCCTGGGCCGCCGCCGCCGACTGAACCTCCCCGGGAGCGCCGCTCACGCCTGCCACCCGACCTCGGCCCACTCGGTGCGGTGGGGCGGCCCCGGCGCGATGCGCACCGTCGGCGGCGCCGACAGCGCCATGGAGATCGCGCCGAAGGTCATGTAGCCGCCGCCGATCTCCCGGCTCACCGGCGCGCTGGTGTCCATCAGCAGGCGCTCCAGACCCGCCTGGTCGCTCGCGCCCGCGATCTCCCGCTCGACCGCCGCCTGCCGCTCCAGCGTACGGGAGCCGGCGTACACCTTCGCCGTGTCCAGCCGGGTGTTCCCGGCGGCCAGCGGGTGATTGGCATGCACGTAGGCGTTCCCGCGCACCGGCACTTCCTCGACCCCGCCGCTCCAGGCCTCGAACGCCCACAGCCCATCCGGTCCGCCGATGGCGTAATGCTGCCCGGTCGCGTGCTGCGCGTCGCGCACGAAATTGGCGGCCGCCGCCAGCGTCCGCCGCGCCAGGATGCTCCGCATGACGAACGCGACCGGCAGCCCGTTCGACCCTGACGGCAGCACCTCGAGGTTGTTCACCACCACCCCGACGCCCGCCTCGTTGCACCCCATCAGCCCGAGCATGCCCGCGGCGGAAAACACGATGACCGCCGGCCCATCCTGCGGCCGGATCCGCAGCGCGAGCTGGGTTCCATCGTGCACCGACGGAATGTCCATCGTCTGCCCGAGCACCGGCACGCGGGCGTTGGCGTCCACCACCGCGGCAACCGTGCAGCCCGGAGCCGTGCCGCCGCGCTTGCCGAACTCCCACTCCTCGTCCATCAGGTTGTAGGCGAGGATGCGCTCCTTTGGCTGCCCGCTGCCCTCGGCGATCCCCGCGATCTCCTCGAGCAGGTCCGGCGCGAAGGCGCGGATCGCCGGCAGGAAGTCGGTCATCGCGAAGAGCCGCTTCAGGTAGGCCTCCTCGGCCATCCCGTGGCGCTGCTCGATCGCCGCGCTCCAGTTCCGCAGCCCGAGGTCGATGGCGCGCTCCGCCGCCTTGCCATGGGCGACGCCGATCTCCCGCGGGCTGCCGGCGCAGTCAACCGTCCAGATGGACGAGACGAACTCGATTTCGATCGGCATGATTCCTCCCCTCGCCCGCCACCCGGCCCGGCGCCGGGCGCCCGCGATGACTCCTCCGCCTGTCCCGCCGCTCGCGCCGGCCCCGGCTGCTCCCGGTCCCGGCGGCGCGGACGCCGCTAGCGCGGCGGGGCGGGCCAGCGGCCGTACCAGTCGAACGGCTCGGGGTTGAGGTTCACCACCACGTTCTTGACCTGCAGGTAGAGGTCCATCACGTGCCGGGAAAGCTCGCGGCCCAGCCCGCTCTGCTTGTACCCGCCGAACGGCGCTTCCGGCGGGTTGACCGTTGGATAGTTGATCGACACGTTCCCCGCCTGGATGCGCCGCGCCAGCGTGTGCGCCCGCTTGATGTCCCGCGTCCAGATCGTCGCCGCCAGTCCGTAGATGGTGCTGTTGGCCATCCGCACCAGATCGTCCTCGTTGTCGAAGGGGATGACCGCCAGCACCGGCCCGAAAATCTCCTCCTGCGCCAGCCGCATGTCGGCCCGCACCTGATCGAAGACCGTCGGCTCGATGAAGTTGCCGTCGGCCAGCGCGCCGTCCGCGACCTTTCGCCCGCCGGAGGCCAGCACCGCCCCGTCGTCCTGCGCGAACTGGCAGTACTGGAGGATTCGCTGCTGTTGGGTCCGCGAGATGACCGGCCCCATCTGGGTGTCGTGCAGCAGGGGGTCGCCGATGCGGATCCGCCGCGCCTTGTCCACGAACTCCGACAGGAAGCGGTCGTGGATGTCCCTATGCAGGAACAGCCGGGTCCGCGCCGTGCAGCGCTGGCCGGCGTTGGTGTAGATCGCGAACAGCGAGCCGTCGATCGACTCCGGGAAATCGGCATCCGGGAAGACGATGTTGGGGGACTTGCCGCCGAGTTCCAGCGTCACCTTCTTGATGGTGCCCGCCGCCAGTTGCAGGATGCGCTTCCCGGTCTCGGTCTCGCCGGTGAAGGCGATCTTGTCCACCGCGGGATGCGCGCAGAGGGCCTCCCCCACCTCCTTGCCCGGCCCGGTGAGGACGTTGACCACCCCGTCCGGGATGCCCGCGTCGCGGCAGATCTCCCCGAGGATGATGGCGGTGATCGGCGTCACGCTGGCCGGCTTCAGGATCAGGGTGTTGCCCGCCGCCAGCGCCGGCGCAAGCTTCCACGCCGCCATCAGCAGCGGGAAGGTCCACGGCACGAGCTGGGCGCACACCCCCACCGGCTCGCGCAGGGTGTAGTCCAGCAGCGGGCCGTTCATCGGAATCTGGTCGCCCCAGAGCTGGGTGGCGAGTCCGGCGTAGTACTCGAAGCAGTTGGCGCTGGAGTTCACGTCGCCGCGGGATTCGAACCCGCACGCCTTGCGGCGGCGCATTTTGAGTGCGCTGCGTCTGCCATTTCGCCACCCCGGCGCGGGTGTTGCGGCGGAAGTGTACCCCACGGGCGAACGCCGGTTTTCGCGGGCCGGTGCTATCCTCCA
>JBJTKE010000143.1:0-2660 GCA_046096285.1 Chloroflexota bacterium | reverse complement strand
GTAGGTGTAGACCTCGTCGCCGTCGATCAGGCCGCCATCGTCGACCAGCAGATCGCCCCCACGGCGCCCCCCGCCCTGCCGGGAGACGCGGCGCAACCGCCTCCCGCTGCCGGGACCGGGAACGGATCCGGATCCGGATCCGGGGCCAGCGCCGGCGACTCCGACGGCGACGGGTTGCCCGACGACGTCGAGTACACCCTCGGCACCGACCCCTACAACCAGGACTTCGACGCCGACGGCCTGATCGACGGCGACGAGGTCTACACCTACGGCACCGATCCCGCCAACAACGACACCGACGGCGACGGCCTGCTCGACGGCGAGGAAGTTCTCAGCTTCGGCACCAGCCCCGTCTCCGTCGACAGCGACGGCGACTCCGCCGTCGACGCCGACGAAATCTACGTCCACGGCACCGAGCCGATGACCTGGGACACCGACGGCGACGGCATCTCCGACGGCGACGAGCTCTACTATCTCGGCACCGATCCGCTCGACCCCGCCAGCGGGCCGTAGCGGCTCCGGCTGCCTCCGCGTTTCGCGCGCCCACGGGCGCTCTCCGAGGAAGGCCGCACATGTCCAACCGTCTCCGCGTCGGGCTGATCGGGGCAGGCCGCATCGGCAAGGGCCACGCCGAGACCCTCGCCGGCAAAATCCCCGACGACGAACTCGTCGTCATCGCCGACGTCAACGGCGAGGCCGCCCGCAACGTCGCCGAGGCCGTCCATGTCGGCCGCTGGACCACCGATCCCTACGCCGTCATCGGCGACCCCGGCGTCGACGCCGTCGTCATTGCTTCCAGCACCGACACCCACGCTCCCCTGATCACCGCGGCCGCCGAGGCGGGCAAGGCCGTCTTCTGCGAAAAGCCCATCGCCCTCGACCTCGAGACCACCGACACCGCCCTCGCCGCCGTCGAGCGCAGCGGCATCCTCTTCCAGATCGGCTTCCAGCGCCGCTTCGATCCCGCCTACGCCCGCGTCAAGACCCTCATCGACTCCGGCAGCCTCGGCCGCATCGAGTACATCCGCGACACCATGCGCGACCCCGGCCCCCCGCCCCGCGCCTACCTCGAGGTCTGCGGCGGCCTCTACCGCGACATGACCATCCACAACTTCGATTGCGTCCGCTGGCTCATGGGCGGCAACCCCGCCGAGCTCTACGCCGCCGGTTCCTCCCTCGTCGATCCCATGTTCGCCGAACTCGGCGACATCGACACCAGCGTCATTACCATGAAGTTCGCCGGCGGCCCGCTCGCCGTCATCGACAACAGCCGCCGCTCCGGCTTCGGCTACGACGTCCGCACCGAGATCTTCGGCTCGAACGGCGCCGTCATGATCGGCCGCTCCGCCGACCTCCCCATGACCCGCTTCGACGCCGAGGGCGTCCACACCGACCACCTCTTCTTCTTCCTCGAACGCTTCGCCGAGGCCTACATCGAGGAACTGCGCGCCTTCGTCCGCGCCGCCCGCTCCGGCGTTCCCGAGGGCCCCGGCGCCGCCGACGCCCGCGGCGCACTCCAACTCGCCTACGCCGCCGAAGCGTCCCGCGTCGCCAATGCCCCGGTCGATCCCGCCCGCTGGGCCTGACGCCGCTGCCCAAATCGCCGTCACCGCCCGCCGCCGGCCGGCGTCGCCCCCCGGTCCGGAGTCCCATGCCGATGTCTGAAGCCTCCCTCGCGCCCGCCATCGACGAGCACATCCTGACCCAGTTGATGACCTACTGGGCCGACACGCTCGACCTTCCGCGCGAGCGCGTCGCCCCATCGACCGACCTCTTCGCCCACGGCGCGGACTCGATGGACCTGATCTACCTCGAATCCCGCATCGAGACCATGCTCGACGTCGACCTCCCGGATTTCTGCGTCATCGAGGCCCCCACCCCCGCCGAGATGGCCATCCTCGTCCAGGAACGCCGCCTCCATCCCGTCCCGTTCGACGGTCCCGTCCGCGACGCCCAACTGACCTGGTTCGCGGGCGGCGATCCTGGCGTTCCGCCCGTTTTCGCCACCCCCGTCGGCGGCGCAATCGCCACCGCATGGCTTGCCCGCCATGTCTCCGGGCCCCGCGCCCTCGCCAACCTCCGGAACGAGCATCCCCTCCCCGCCGACCCCGGCCTTCGCGACGCCTGGTTCGAGGATCTGTGCCAGGCCTCCGTCCGCCGCATCCTCGCCATCGACCATCACGGCCCCTGGCGCCTTCTCGCCGAGTGCGGCGTCGTGTCGTTCGTCTGGGAAACCTGCCGGCGTCTCTCCCTGATCGGCGAACCCTCCCTGCTTCTGATCGATCCCTGGTTCCCCTTCCCCGGCTCCGGCAGCGATGATCCGGGCGCGGTGGACCCAACGCATCACGACCTCGCCAACCGGCCCGCGCTCCCGGCGGACTTCGATCTCACCCTCCTGCTCTCCCCCAACTGGCCCCACCGCACCCTGGCCGAGCGCTATGCCACCCTCGTTTCCCGGCCCGCCGACGTGCGACTCCTCCCCGCCGCGACCGTCGGCCACGCCCTGACCGCCGATTCCATCCCGGCCATCGCCGCCGAGGTGCAGTTCTGGCTCGCCAGCCGCGACCTCGACGCTCCGGAGTCTCCGTTATCTCCCGTCGACCGCCGCTTTGACCTGCCCCGCTGACGGCAGGCGCCCGCCCCGGAGCGCGCCCCTGTGA
>JBJTKE010000142.1:0-22263 GCA_046096285.1 Chloroflexota bacterium | reverse complement strand
CGCGCCCGCGCCTGCTCCCCCCCGCCGCCCGCGATGGCCGCCGCCTCCCGCCCCAGCACGGCAGCGACCACGAGGTTGAACGCCAGCGCCAGCGGCCAGAACGGCCCCGGCAGGACGCCCAGCGCCTGCCCCGCCGCCAGCGCGACCAGCGCGATCGGCCCGATCCACGCCAGTGCCAGCAGCCAGCGCCGCCTCGCCAGCCACGGTTCCCCCTCGGCCCATTGCAGGAACGGCTCGGGGTCGGTCTGCTTGCCCGCCATCTCGCTCGCCCGGCCCAGCCGCTCGAACTGCTGTCGCCAATCCAGCCGCGGCGCGAGATCGGCCACCCGCGCCTGCCGCTCCGCGACGGCCGCCGGCTCGGCCGGGGCCAGCAGCCAGCCATGCAGCCGCACCCAGCCCATGCCGGTGCTCACCGTCCCCAGCAGGCAGGAGAGCGAGGCCCGCCCGAACAGGTCGAGATCTCCCGCGAAGGCATGATCCGGCGGGATGGCCGCCTCCCGGCGCGGCGGCAGGGCGTCCCAGTCGCGCCCGACCCGTGCCATGCCCTCCTCGTTCACCTGCACCGTCAGCGCCGCCGCGTCCCGTCGCCGCCCCACTCGGTTGTGGGCCGCCGCCAGCGCGATGAACGCGATCAGCGAGGCCAGCGCCAGCCACCAGCCGATGGGGTTCCACCCCCACAGCCCCCAAGCGCCGACCCCGATCTCCGCCAGCCCGGCCGCCAGCCGCGCGTTGGCCAGCCGGTTCCACTGCGTTTCCAGCCGGTCGCGCTCCGCCATCGCGGCGGCTCGCCGGTGGAGGTACTGATCGGCGGGGGAGTGGTGGGTCGCGGAGATGGTGGGTAGCGTGGTGGTCGTCATCATGCCGGCAGTGTAGACGGCCCCTCCCCCGCTGGTACACTCGGTCACCACGCAAGGAGGCATCGATGGCGATCCGGCACCTCCAACCGAAACGATGGACCTACGACGACCTGCTGGCGCTGCCCGACGATGGGAAGCGCTACGAGATCATCGAGGGAGAACTCGTCGAGATGCCCAGCCCGGGTGCGATCCACCAGATCATCCTGATGAATCTCGCCCTGCTGCTCGGCCCGATCGTCCGGTTGCTCGGCGGCCGACCCCTGGCCGCCCCGCTCGACGTCTTCATGCCCCTGGCCGATCCCGTGCAACCGGATTTCGCCGTCCTGCTGCCGGGCGGCGCGGCACGCATCTCCCCGCGCGGCATCGAGGGACCGCCCGATCTGGTCGTCGAAGTCCTCTCTCCATCCAGCGCCCGCCGCGACATCGTGACGAAGCGCGAGGTGTACCGCCGCGGCGGGGTGCGGGAGTACTGGATCGTCGATCCAACGGAGCGCGCCGTTACGGTGATCCACGCCGCGCCTGATGGCCAGGTGCGCGAATCCCGCTTTTCCGACGGCTCCCGCCTGATTTCCCCGTTGCTGCCCGGCGCCGATCTCCCCCTCGCCGCCATCTTCGCGGACCTCGACGGCATCGACGACCTGGCCGACCTGGCCGACTCCAACAGCCCCGGCGAGTGACCCTCGGGCCGCATCGCCGCCGCGGATATGCGAACATTCCCCGGCAACGCCGCTGGCATCGTGCGGGTGTCGCGCTTGACGGCGTTTCCGCAATTCCAACCCGTCCGTCCGCGCACCGGCCCTCCCGCCGGGGCGTCCGCACATTCACCAGGAGCGGGCCATGATCCGAACCGGCGACGAGTACCGCGACTCCATCCGCGACGGGCGGGTGGTCTTCATCGACGGCGAGCGCGTCGACGACGTGCCCTCCCACCCCGCCTTCAAACCCCTGGTCGACGTCCGCGCCCGCATCTACGACATGGCGCACGAGGCCAGGACGCGGGACGTCATGTCCTACGCCGATCCCGTCACCGGCGCGCGCAACCCCATCGGCCCCCGCCTGCCCCTCACCCAGCAGGACTGGACCGACAAGCGCCGCGCCGTCGACGCCGTGATGGACGACGTCGGCGGCGTCGTCACCCGCGTCGGCGACGAGACCGTCGGCGAGATGTGGTCCCTCTACGATGGCCAGGACGGCCTCAACGAGATCGATCCCCGCTTCTCCGAGAACATCCGCCGCCACGTCAATCGCGCGGCCACCGAAGACCCCTTCCACGTCTCCGCCAACACCGACCCCAAGGGCGACCGCTCCAAGCGCCCGCAGGACCAGGACCCAGACATGCTCCTGCACGTCGTGAAGGAGACGGACGCCGGCATCGTCGTCCGCGGCGCCAAGTTCGAGACCGCCGCCGCCTACGCCAACCAGGCTTTCGTCAAGCCCACCATCGCCAACTGGGGCGACAGCGAACTCTCCGACTACGCCGTCGGCTTCATCGCCCACATGGGCGCGCCCGGCATGAAGCACATCTGCCGCAGCGGCTTCGCCGGCCGCGGTTCCTCCGAGGACTACCCCCTCTCCAACCAGTTCGACGAGATCGACACCCTCATCATCTTCGACGACGTGTTCATCCCCTGGGAGGACGTCCTTTTCTACCGCCACACCAGGGCCGCCTCCTACATCCGTGCCACCCTCCACCGCTACAGCGCCTTCCCCTTCGTCCAGCGCACCCTGCGCTACGCCGACCTCCTCATCGGCGCGGCGATGCTCAACGCGCGGCAGACCGGGCTGGAAAAGCAGCAGGCGGTGCAGGAGAAACTGGCCACCCTCGCGGTCTGGCGGGAGGGCATCAACGCCCACCTCACCGCCGCGATCGCCACCGCCGAGCCCAGCCCCGGCGGCCTGCTGATGCCGAACCAGTCGCTGCTCTACACCGGCCGCGTGCTCGCCATGAGCCAACTCGCCCAGATGATCCACACCGCCCGCGACCTCATCGGCGGCCAGGTGTGCGTCACCCCCAGCGCCGCCAGCTTCGCCAACCCCGAACTGGCCCCCTGGCTGGAGAAGTACTACACGATCAACGACTCCTGGGTGGCCGACGACCGCCGCAAGCTGCTCGCCTTCGCCCGCGACCTCATCAACTCCGACTACGCCGGCCACCGCCTGACCTTCCAGCTCTTCGCCCAGTCGCCGCCGTTCGCCCACCTGCTCGCCGTCTACCGGAACTACGACTTCGACGCCTCCGCCGAAATCGCCCGCGACGCCGCCGGCATCTCCGACAACGTCCTCACCGCGAAGCAGCGCGCGAAACTGAACGGCGCGAACGGCAATGGCCACGGCAACGGCCACAGCCGGACCGCCATCGGTGAGAAACTCGTCTCCGCCCCCGCCGGCCCCGGCTCGGGCAACTGACGCGTCGAGGCTTGTGGGGTTATGGGGTTATGGGCTTATGGGCTTGTGGGCTTGTGGCTCATGGCTCGTGGCTTGCAGGGTTGTGACTCGGGAATAGAGGCTGCCACCCAGCCCAGAAGCCCACAAGCCCACAAGCCCACAAGCCCGCAAGCCCGCAAGCCCGCAAGCCCGCAAGCCCGCAAGCCCACAAGCCCGCAAGCCCGCAAGCCCGCAAGCCCACAAGCCCACAAGCCCGCAAGCCCACAAGCCCACAAGCCCACAAGCCCATAAGCCCGCAAGCCCCCCGGAGACCGCCACCGTGACCACCCACACCCGCATCCGGCCCTTCAACACGAAGGACACCTACCCGGAGCAGAACCTCGACAACGATCTCTGCCAGGCGGTCGTCGCCGGCAACATGGTCTTCCTGCGCGGCCAGGTCGGGCAGGACATCGACACCCGCGAGAGCGTCGGCATCGGGGATGTCGCCGTCCAGACCGAGAAGGCGATGGCCAACATCGACCTCCTCCTCCGCGAGGCCGGCAGCGACCTCTCCCACATTTGCAAGATCGTCATCTACCTCGTCGATCCCCGCTACCGCGAGACCGTCTACCGCATCGTCGGCCGCTGGCTGCGCGGCGTCCATCCCGTCAGCACCGGTCTGGTCGTAACCGCCCTCGCCCGCCCCGAATGGCTCGTCGAGATCGACGTCACGGCGGTGAAGCCGGAGTAGGACGGGGTGTTGGGCATCGGGTATCGGGTGTCGGGTATTGGGTATCGGGCAAATGGTCAGCCTTGGCCCCAGGCGCTCGTCTTTCGGCGCCCGGATAGCGTTTCCCGGCTCCCACTTCCCCGGCTCCTAACAGCCGACACTTGACACCCCGACACCCGACACCCGACACCCGACACCCCACCACCCGATACCCGATACCCAAAATGGAGCCCCCCATGACCTTCTCCATCGCCGCCCGTTGTCCCGAGACCGGCATGTTCGGCGTCGCCATCTCGTCGTCGAGCCCGGCGGTCGCTGCGCGCTGCGCCTGGGTGCGCGCTGGCGTCGGCGCGGCCTGCACCCAGAACATCACCGACCCCCGCCTCGGCCCCGCCCTGCTCGACCGCCTCGCCCGCGGCGACACCGCCTCCCAGGCCATCGCCGCCATCACCGCCGCCGAACCCCTCATCGCCTGGCGCCAGCTCACCGTCATCGGCCCCGCCACACCTGCCACACCCGCCGCCGCCGCCGCCGCCGGCGCACCCGGCCAGCCCGCGGCCGCCAGCCAGCCCGACCCCGGCGCCGCCTACTCCGGCGACGGCGTCCTCGGCCTGCACGCCAGCGCGCTCGGGGAGCATTGCGTCGCCGCCGGCAACCTCCTCGCCACCCCGGACGTGCCGCAGGCCATGACCGCCGCCTTCGCCGCCGCCGCCACCGCGGGCCGCCCCTTCGGCGACCGCCTCGTCGCCGCCATGCAGGCCGCAGTCGCCGCCGGCGGCGAGGCCGGGCCCGTCCATTCCGCCGGCATGCTCATCGTCCGCGAGGTCCCCTGGCCCGTCGCCGACCTCCGCGTCGATTGGTCCGACGACCCCATCGCCGGCCTCGCCCACCTCTGGGACCTCTGGGCCCCCCAACTCGACGCCTACGTCACCCGCGCCCTCAACCCCTCCGGCGCCCCCAGCTACGGCGTGCCCGGGGATCGGTGACGCTGCCCACCACTCTCAACGCGCCCGGTTGACGTGCTCAAGCAAAACAGCCGCAGTGCAGCAGTTCTACCGATCGCTCCGTTTGCCAACAATGCAAATCTGGGTCCAGAAGTGGACGAACTCGACGTCTGTGTCGGCCCTCAGGTCGATCTGGGCGATCTTCTCGGCGAATAATCGATCCATGACGGCGCGGTCGTTGTTCCACTCGTGGATTTGGTTGAACTGCATGCCAGGCCAGGTGGGAATGTGGTTCTCCAGATTCGGACCAAGATACGAGCAGGCAAGGTCCTCGATGACATAAAGACCACCAGGCCGCAAATGAGGAACAAGCAGGTTGAACGAGGCCACCGTGAGGTCGTTCACATGGGAGCCATCGTCGAGAATGAAATCAAGAGGCTGGCCAGACAACCACATCACCCGCTCGATCGCCTCCGGGTCGGACTGACTGCCGGTCACTACTGAGATCCGCTCCCCTGCAACCTCGGCCCGTGCCGGGTCGATGTCGAGTCCGATCACCTGCGCCCGCGGGAAGTAGTCCCGCCACATCCGCAGCGATGCGCCGGTCAGTACCCCGATTTCCACGACGCGCTCCACCATCCATCGCCGGCTGCCGAGATACATCTCGTAGATGTCGAGATAGCTCCGCCCCGCGAAGGAGTGGTTCTGGTCATGCTTGTCGGTTCCATGCGCCGCTCCCAGCTGCTGCAACCGGACGGTCTGGTCGAACACGCTTTGCCTCCTTGTGCACTACGGTGTCTATACAGTTCACGATCCGGGTGGTTTTGGCGCATCATCGGGATACCGGTCCCGTTCGTTTTCATCTCTCGCCTGACCCACGTACAGCGCCTGACCGTCGCCAGGAACGGAGTAACGGCGTCTACCCTCAAAATCCCAAGGCTCGATCTGGTGATGCTCGTCATGCGCCATCAGCGACTCGCGGGCGCGCGGATAGACCACGTTCCAAAGGAATTGCTGGTCAACCCCAAAACTGTCCTCGTAAGGACCGTTATCCCGGATCAGTTCCTCCATATCGTGCAGCACACCGTCGCGACAGCCCCAACAGCAAGCAATGATCGGGATGCCATGTCCGGGCATATGCTCACGGGTGACGTGGAACTTCTTGCCCGACGCAAGCCACTCGTCCACCGCCGCTCGCTCGCGCGCACCCGGCCGGCTATCTGTGTCGCGGCAAAGGTAGACGTCAACGTCGGGATCGCCCGCCGCGAGGAAGCGCCACAGCGTTGAGACATAACACTCCGGTTCACCCGTCATGTCGACGAGTTCCACGTTCCCGAAGCCCCCCAGGATTTCGAGCACCCACGGCGGAACCGACGCCCCGTAAATGAACCGGCAGGTGAACTCCGGGTAGACGCGTTCCGCCAGTTGGGCGTTCTTGATCGCGCCCACCAGGTAGGTGAGCTTGCTGCCGAACAAGCTGTAGGAGATGACGTGCTTCTTGCCCGGCTGCGCGCCGGGAAGCTGTACCCTCACGCTCGCCTCCGGGACCAGCCCGAACGGCGGCTGGGCCGGCTCACCGGGCGAACTGGCGGGCCCCGCGGCCTGATGGGCGCCGCCGTCGGCGATGCCGCCGGCTCCCGCGGCCAGCACCGCAGAACGGCGGGTCACGCCGTCGATCTCGGGATTGGCTGCTCCGCCCATCGGTCCCTCCCCTGCTCGTCGAGCGCCTGGCCGACGAACGGCACGTCCGCGTCGCCGGGAACCGGGAACCGGCGCTTCAACGGGCAGTCCTCCGGTTCGAAGTCCTAGTACTCGTCGTGCACCATCAGCGATTCCCGCGTCGTGGATTTGGTTGAACTGCATGCCAGGCCAGGTGCGAATGTGGTTCTCCAGATTCGGACCAAGATACGGGCAGGCAAGGTCCTCGATGACTTAAAGACCACCAGGCCGCAAATGAGGAAACCCGGTTACTGGTACTGGTGGGCATGGCGGTCGTTTCCCTGCTCATCCAGGGCCTGGCCCACGAACTGCCCCGGGTAGTCCGGTGGCAGCGGGAACCGCCGCTTGAACGCGAAGTCGTCCGGCTCGATCTGGTAGTGCTCGTCATGCACCAGCATGGATGCCGTCGCCATGGGGTACACCACGTCCCACAGGAACTGCTCGTCGGTCCCATACCGGTTCTCGTGCGGTCCGCTGTCCCGGATCAACCGTTCGATCTCCCGCAGTGCCCCGCCGCGGCAACCCCACATGCAACCGACGATCGGGTTGCCGTGGCCGAGCGGGTGATCCCGCATGATGTGGTATCGCTGCCCCGAGGCCAGCCACTCGTTCACCGCCGCACGCTCCCGCGCGCTGAAGCGGCTGTCGGTGTCCCGGCAGAGGTAAATGTCGATCTCGGGGTCCGCCGCGGCGAGAAACCGCCAGAACATCGGCGGGTACTCGTCCGCGCGTCCGGTCATGTCCACGAGTTCGACGTGATCCATCCGGCCGAGGATGTCCAGCGTCCAGCGGGGCACCGAGGAGTCGTGGTAGAACCGGCAGGTGAACTCCGGGTAGTGCTGCCGCGCCAGTTGCGCGTTCATGATCGCGCCGACGACATAGGTGAGGTAGCTGCCGTACAGGCTGAAGGCGATCACCTTCCGGCCGCCCGGGCGACCGCCCAGGGGCGCAGCCGCCGCACGCGGGCCAGAGCTGCCGGTGACGAGTCCAGCATCCCGGGACGGGTCGGCCGCAGGAGGCCGCCTGCGATACAGGTAGTTCCCGCCGTCCAGCACCGCGCGCGGACCCTCGTAGCCAGCAGAACGCAGCCAGGCCAGCGCGTCTCCGACCCGCATGTGCCGCGAATGCAGCCCCTCGGCCAACTCCACCACCACCCACGGGTCGAACCGCTTCAGCGTCTGCTCCGCGCCGTGGAGCGCTTCCAGGTCGAACCCGTCGATATCGATCTTGATGAGGTCGAGCCTCGTCAGCCCCACCTTGGCCACGAACTGGTCGATCGTTGTGAACGGGCAGGTCATCCGCTCCGTGCCGAGGTCCCAGATACGGTACAGGGCTTCCTCGCGCGTGCCCGCGCAACTACTGATCGCCACCTGGTGCACGGTGACGTTGCCCGCCCCCTCAGCCGCCAGGTTGGCCCGCAGAATGTCCGCTGTGCTGGTCGGCTCGAATGCGTGGATGTGGCCCTCCGGCGCCAGCCGGGAGGAGAGGATCGAATAGATGCCCACGTTCGCCCCGACGTCCAGCACCACCCAGTCGCGGCCCACATTCGAGACGAACCAGGCCTTGGTCTCCATCTCGCAGTCGCGGTAGTAGTAGTCGTGGATGGCGTACGACGACACCAGCCGGATCGGGTCGCCGCCCGGCACCGCCGACCAGCGCGTCACGCTGTCCATCTCGGGATTGGCTGCTACGCCCATCGGTCCCTCCCCTGCTCGTCGAGCGCCTGGCCGACGAATGGCACGTCCGCGTCGCCGGGAACCGGGAACCGGCGCTTGAACGGGAAGTCCTCCGGTTCGAAGTCGTAGTACTCGTCGTGCACCATCAGCGATTCCCGCGCCCGCGGGTAGACCGCCCGCGTCAGGAACCGCTGGTCGGTGCCGTAGTCGTCCTCGTGCGGCCCGTGCTCCCGGATCAGCCGCGCGATGTCGCGCAGCGCCCCGCCGCGGCAGCCCCACATCCCGCTCAGGATCGGGAACCAGTGGCCGTGCGGGTTGTCCCGCATGATGTGGAAGCGCTGCCCGGACGCCAGCCACTCCTCCACCGCCGCCCGCTCCCGCGCGCCGGGCCGGCTGTCGGTGTCCCGCAGCAGCAGCACGTCCACCTCGGGGTCGGCCGCCGCCAGGAAGCGCCACATCGTCGCCAGGTGGTTCTCCGGCTCGCCCGACATGTCGACCAGTTCCACGTGCTCGAACCCGCGCAGGACGTCCAATGCCCATCCCGGCACGGTGGCCCCGTGGTAGAACCGGCAGGTGAACCCCGGGTAGAACTCCCGCGCCAGTTGCGCGTTGCGAATCGCGCCCGCGCTGTAGAGCACCGTGTCGCCATAGAGGCTGTAGGCGATCACGTTCGGGCTGCCCCGGCGCACCACGGGCAGCGGAACCTCGCCGGCGTCGCCGCCCTCCGCGCCCGGCGCACCCGCCGCCGCCACAACGGCCGGCGGAACGGCCCGCGGCCCCGCCGGCTCGGCGTAACCGCCGGCCGGCATCGCGGCGGGCGCGGCAACGCGAACCGCGCTGGCCACGCCCGCGACGCGGGGCTCGGCGGGCGCACCGCCCGGCGCGCGGCGGCGATAGACGTAGTTCGCGCCGTCCATCACCGCCAGCGGGCCGTCGTAGCCGATCGAGCGCATCCAGACCAGCGCATCCCGCACCTGCAGGTGGCGCGAGTCGAACCCCCCGGCGCCCCCGGCGAACTCGGCCACCACCCACGGGTCGAACCGCCGCAGCGTCTGTTCCGCGCCGTAGAGCGCCTCCAGGTCGAACCCGTCGATGTCGATCTTGATCAGGTCGAGCCGGGTCAGCCCCTGCTCGGCCACGAACTGATCCACGGTCGTGAACGGGCAGGTCATCCGCTCCGGGCCCGCGTCCCAGATCCGGTAGATCGCCTCCTCCCGCGTTCCCGGGCAACTGCTCACCGCCGCCTGGTGCACCGTCACGTTGGCCGCGCCCTCGGCCCGCAGGTTGGCCCGCAGCAGGTCGGCGGTGCTGGTCGGCTCGAAGGCGTGCACCTGCCCCAGCGGCGCAAGCCGGGAGAACAGGATCGAGAAGATGCCCACGTTCGCCCCGAGGTCGAGCGTCACCCAGTCGCGCCCCATGGTCGCCACGAACCAGGCCTTCGTCTCCATCTCGCACTCGGGGTAGTAGAAGTCGAAGTAGGTGTAGGAGGTCGCCAGCCGGATCGGCTCCGCCCCCGGCACCTTCGACCAGCGGACCACCTCGTCGGTCTGCCCCATCGCGTCCGCGCGATCGTTCATGCCGTCCCCGCTCATGGCTGGTGCCCGTTCACCCAGCGCAGCCGGAGCTCCGGCGCCAGCGGGTCGTGGCGCTGGTCGATCGCCGGAACCGGGAACGGCGAGCCGTCGAGCTCCAGCGGCGCGAGGTGCAGCCCCCGGTGCACGAAGGTCAGCTCGAGCTCGGGGGGCAGCCCGTCGCCGTCGAGCTGCAGGTCCGGCGGCAGCGGAACCGCCGGCCCGGTGTTCCGCCCGTGCAGGTGCACCAGCACGAACGCGCGGTTCAGCTCCCGCAGCAGCGCCGCCAGCCGCAGCCGCTCCTCCGCCTCGTCGAGCCGGCCCGCCGCCAGCACCAGCGCCGCGCAGCCGGAGAGATCGGCGCCCGCCAGCAGCCGGACGGCGCGGCCGGTGGTCGCCTTCAGCAGCGCGCCCGGCTCCTCCGCCAGGAGCTCCGCCAGCGGGATCTCGCCGTCGCCGTCGCCGGCGTCGCGCGGCGTCCAGGTCACCCCGGCGGCCTCGCCCCCGGGGAACCAGCGGCAGATGCCGGGCGGCGTCCCGGAGCCGTCGGCCATCCGCAGCGGCTTGCCGGTGCGCGCCCGCCAGGCATGCTCGAAGCTGGAGTCGCCGTCCACGCCGAGCGAGACCAGCCGCTTCGCCTCCAGCAGCACCCGCATCGGCAGCGCATAGCCGCCGTCGAACGCCCGCCCCAGCCGCACCTTCGGGGAATCGGCGCGGTACACCGGCAACTCGGCCAGCAGCGCCCGGTGGTCGTCCGGCAGCGGCAGGTCCGCAAGGCGCGGGCGCGCGCGCCAGGGGTCCGGCGGCGGGGCAGGGGCGGGAGATGGCGCCGGCATCGGCGCGGCGCCGGGCGCGCGCACCGGCTGCCCCGCGGCCGTGACCGAGGTCTCCTCGAACGCGGAGGCAGCCATGCCCCAGCCCGCGGGCTGGTTGGGGTAGGCGTTGCCACGCACCAGCAGCTCCATCTGCGGCGGCACCAAGTTCCAATCGGTGAAGGGCTCGCCCTCAACGTGGTTGACATGCACGACGATAGCAGGGGGACGGAAGATCACCTGCCCGAGTCCATGTCCCCATAGGCGGCACACGGCCAGCGTGTCGAGGTGGCTGCGCCAGGTGAATCCCTCCGCGAACGAACCAGCGTCGACGAGGTGCTCCCGCAGCACGAGGATGAAATCACCGGCGGCGTCAGTATGAAGACTTGTCAGGATCTGCCGATCGGTCCGGACCGGCAGGCTGCAGGGATTCGGCAGGACGTATTGGGTACCTGCCAGTTCTCCGGAGTGAGCCGGGCGGTTGAACGAGCCGAAGAATCCCCGGACGCCCTGCCCGAGCACCGGCACCGGGTTGTCACGCGGATGCGTCCGGCAGCGGCCAGGAACAGCATGTGAGAAGCTGGATATCTCCGGGTAGGCATCCTCCGGCGCGACCGCGATGTCCACCCGGTCGCATCGCGCGTAGGTGCTGCGTGCCCGGTCGGAGTCCATCCATGCCCGCGACGCCTCGGCCAGTTCCGGCAGGAAGATGATGTCCTGGTTGGTCACGGCCACGAAACGCCCGGCGGCCCGGCGCACCCCGGCGTTCTTCGCCGCCCACTCGTGGAACGTCCGTCCGTAGGCCCGGTTGACCGCCTCCACCTCCGGCCCTTCGGCGTGGACGATCAGCCGCGTCACCAGCGGGGAGCCGACGGCGGGAAGCACCTCCGCCACCGGGGCCCAGCCCGGCAGCGGCGCCCACTCCACGATCAGGTGCTCCACCGGCCGCCCGAGCGCGTCCGCGAAGCGGTCCACCGACCGGGCGTGCGCGGCCAGCCGCTCCACCTGCCGGTCCCCGTAGCCGTCGTGCCGCGTGGCGACGACGATGCTCAACAGCGGGGCAGCCCCGTTCATCGGCCTCTCCTCCCGGCGCGCGCCTCAGTCATCTCCGGCCCCCGCCAGCGCGGGTTCCGCGCCCGACGGCGCGGCCGCGCCGGCCAGCAGCCGCCACGGGTCCAGCACCGGCGCCCGCCCGCCCGGCCGCGCCCATGCCGCCTCCGGCACCTCCGCGAACGCCGGCCACGGCGTCGTGATGATCACCAGGTCGGCCTCGCCCACCGCGGCGGCCGCCTCGCGCAACTCCGCCGCCGGGCCAAGCGCCGCCGCGGCCGCCTCCCCGCCCTGCGGGTCCGCGATCAGCGTCCGGTAGCCCGCCGCCGCCAACGCGGGCGCCAGCCGCATCCCCTGGCTCTGCTCGATCACCCCGGTGTGCGGCTTGTAGGTCATCCCCAGCACCGCGACCGTGCCCCCGGCCGGGGCCAGCGCCCGCGCCTGCGCCAGCAGCCGCGCGGTTTGGTAGTCGTTCACCGCGTCGGTCGCCCGGGCCAGCGCCGCGTTCGCGCCCAGCGCGTCCGCCAGCGCCGCGAAGGCCCGGTTGTCCCGCGGGAAGCAGGGGCCGCCGTAGGCCACCGCCGGCTTGAGATACTTCGGGCCGATCCGGCTGTCCGCCCCCAGCGCGGCGGCGACGGCCAGCGCGTCGGCCCCGGGCAGCCGCTGGCAGATGTCCGCCACCGTGTTGGCGAAGGAGATCTTGGTCGTCACGTAGCTGTTGAGCGCCAGCTTGCAGACCTCGGCGCTCTCCCAGCTCATGCGGTGCACCTCCGGCGCGCCGAGGGCTATCCGCCGCTGCACCGCCTCCACCAGCGCGCCGCTCTCCGGGTCGGATTCGCCGATCAGCACCAGGTCCGCCATCCGCGTGTCGCGGATCACCGTGCCGAGCGCGACGAACTCCGGGCTGTAGACCAGCCCCACCCCGGCCCCGGCGGTCAGCCCGGAGGCCTCCTCCAGCGCCGCCCGGATCGGGCCGCCGGTGGCGCCCGGCATCACCGTGCTGACCACGACCGCCACATGCCGCCCCGGCTTCTCCCGCAGCGCCGACCCGATCGCCCGCACCGCCTCGATCACCCAGTCGTTGACGAAGCCGCCGTCCGGGCCGCTCGGCGTCGGCACGATGATGAAGCTCGCGTCGCTGGCCAGCACCGCCTCCCGCGCGTCGCCGGTGGCCCGCAGCCGGTCCCGCCCCCGGTCGATCGTCTCCTGCAGGCCGGTCTCGCTCACCGGCGCGCGCCCGGCCGCCAGCGCGGCGACCGCCGCCGGGTTTACGTCGTACCCGGTGGTCTCGTAGCCCGCCTCGGCCAGCACCGCCGCCAGCGGCGACCCCAGCTTGCCCAGCCCGAACACCGACAGCCGCGGATGCCCGTGGTTCATGCCGCCGCCTCCTGGCCCGCGCCCGCCGCGGCGACCTGCGCCGCAACCCACGCATACGTTTCCTCCAGCCCCCGGCGCAACGGCTGCGCGGGCGCCCAGCCCAGTTTTTCGCGGATCAGCGCGTTGTGGGAGTTACGGCCGCGCACCCCCTGCGGCCCCTCGACATGGCGCAGCGTCAGCCGCTTGCCGGCAATCTCCGCGGCCAGCAGCGCCAGGTCGTTGATCGAGATCATCTCCTCGGAGCCGATGTTCACCGGCCCGGCGAAGTCCGAGCGGAGCAGCCGGGTCGTCCCGTCGAGGCACTCGTCGATATAGAGAAAGGAGCGGGTCTGGCGGCCGTCGCCCCAGATCTCGATCTCGCCGCCGTCCTCCGCCTCGGCCACCTTGCGGCAGATGGCGGCCGGGGCCTTCTCCCGCCCGCCCCGCCAGGTGGATTCCGGCCCAAAGATGTTGTGGTACCGCGCGATCCGGCAGGCCATCCCGTGGTTGCGGTTGTAGGAGAGGTAGAGCCGCTCGCTGAACAGCTTCTCCCAGCCGTACTCCGAATCGGGCGCGGCCGGATAGGCGCTGTCCTCCCGCGTCACCGGCGTGGCCGGGTCCAGCTGGTTGTGCTCCGGGTAGATGCACGCCGAGGAGGAGTAGAAGACCCGGCGCGCCCCCGCGATCCGGCACTGCTCGGCCACGTTGAGATTGATCGACGCCGAGTTGTGCATCACCGCGGCGTCGTTCTCGCCGGTGAAGATGTACCCGGCGCCGCCCATGTCCGCCGCCAGCTGGTACACCTCGTCGAACGGCCGGTCGATGGCCGCGGCCGCCACCCGCGGGTCGCGCAGGTCGCCGGTCAGGAACTCGTCCGCCGCCGATGGCGACCACCCGGGCTCCGCCAGGTCCACCCCCCGCACCCAGAACCCCTCGTCCTTGAGCCTGCGCGCGAGGTGGGATCCGATGAACCCCCCCGCGCCGAGCACCAGCGCCGTGCGCGTCATCTCACGCTCCTTCCCTCGCCGCCGCGCCCGCCAGCTCCCCGGCGAGCGCCTGCTCGAACGCGATCCACGCCTGCAGGCGGCGGCAATCCGATGCGATCGCCTCCTGCGTCGGCGCGGAAAAGAACTCGTCAGGCAGGTAGACCTGTTCCCGCCAGGTGGCGTCGTCGTTGTTCCCGGTCAGGTCGGCCCGGTCATGCCTGAACTCGACCTCCAGCGTCCGGCCCAGCCCCGTCGCCTTCGCGACGTGGATCCACCAGGAGTCGTTGTGGTTCTGCAGGCTGTAATGCCCGAGCATCGCCAGCCAGTGCCGCGGGATCACCGGCGTCACGTTCAGCGCCCCGTGGTTGCTCAGCAGCGCGCCGATGCAATCGGGTTCCCTGCAGATCACCTCGTCCCAGTGCCGCGTTTCCATCAGGTTGTCGTCGTTCCACATCACGGTCCAGTACCCCGACGCCTCCCGCGCCAGCAGGTTCATGTACTCGTGCAGCCGCGCATACCCGCGCCGCTCCACCACCACCGCTCGCACCTGCGGCGGCATCCCACCCAATGCCGCCAGCGTCTCGCCGTCGTCCCGGTCCACTCCCAGCACGATTTCGATCGCCTCCGGGTGCAGCGCCCGGTCCAGCAGCGTCCCCACGCTCCGCTTCAGCGCCTGCGGCCGCCCCCGCGTCGGCAGCAGCACCGACAGCCGCAGGTCCATCGCATCCGGCGGCGGCTGCAGCGCCGCCAACCACCCCGCCTGCACGTTCCCGGCCGCCCCCAGCGGCCGTTCGGCGATCGCCCGCGCCGCGGCAACCGACCGGCGGTGCGCCGCCGCCGCCCACACCCGCGGACTGCCCCCCGCGACCGCGGACGGCCCCTCCAGGAACGGGCCGCTCAGCACCCCGCCCTCGATCCCGCTCAGCAGCCGCTCCACCTCGGTGGCGGGCAGGCTGCCGGTCCAGCACTCCGCCCCGTCCCGCACCCATGCGAGCGCCACCCGGTCCCCCGTCACCGCCAGCCCGCCGCACGCCTCCCGGCCGAGCCCGTCGAAGACGAACGGGTGGGACAGCCCGGTCATCCGCAGCGATTGGTCGAAGGCGACGAACCGGTGCGCAACGCGAAGCCCGTTCGGCCACGGGCCATACGCCGCAACGCCGCCGAGATCGAACGACTCTCCCCCCGGAAAGGCCATGAACTCCCGCGCCATGGCGAGATAGCCCCGGCCGAACGGCGCAAGCGGCGTGGCGGCGTGCAGCGCGTCCGCCACCCGCGGCGCTTCCTGCAACCGGTCGAACGAGATCGCCCCATCCGCGCCAACCGCCATCGCCGCGGTCGGCCCGACCGATGGCAGCAGGAGGAAGCGCCCATCGAGCCGGGCCAGCGGCCACGGTCCCGTCCACAGGCCCGGGTCGGGATCGCCCGCCAGCATGGCCGGCCCGAAGGCCCGCGCGGCCGCATCGAACGGCGCCAACGCCATCCGCGGCCTGCCGCCGTCCGCCGGAATCGCCAGCGCGGCGACGGTCGCCCCGCCGTCGTGGGCGAGCGCCTGTGGCGCGGCCATCCGCCACCCGTCCGGCATCCCCGGCAGGCCGGCATCCCCGGCGGCGCCGGTGGGCTGGCCGCGCTCGTCGAGCGCCACCCAGCGCAACCGCGGGCCCTCGTCCGATTCGATGGGAACGATCGCCAGCAACCCCGCGCCATCCGGGACCAGGGTTGGCGCATCGACGGCCCCGCCCATGCCCGGGTCGACCCGCCGCATCTCGACGCCGCGGGCGAAGGAGGCAAAAGGGACGACGTAAAAACACTCGTTGCGCCGGGTTTCCTCGAGCACGCGCGGTTCGACGTCGAAGAGGCAGCGCACCCGGTCGCAGGCGAAGCGCCCGGCGTCGATCCGGCCGGATCCGTAGGCGCTGTAGGTGATGTCGATGACCGTCGACCGGTCCAGCACCTGCCCCTCCCCCCGGAACGACTCACATCTCTTATGTGAGTCACCCCATTACTGGTGTGTCATGAAGTGTAGCATGCACCCCTCCTGCCCCGACCCGCGCATGGCCCGCGCCGATGCCGTTCGCTCCCATGCCCAGACCGCTCCCGCCGGGGCTGCCAGGACATTGGAAGGGGGGGCGCCTACCGGCGACCCCCCCGTCCACGGCAGAGGCCGGGCGCGTGGCCCGGCCTCCTGATCGATCGTTCGCCGTTCGGTCCGTCAGTAACTGCAGCGGCTGTTGTAGCACCGGCCGGAGCAGCAGACCGATCCGAAGATGCAGGGTTCTCCAACCTTCTGGCACTTGTCCCGGCAGGATCCCTTTTCGCACACCTGCGAGCCCCGGCAGTCCCGGTCGTTGCGGCATCCGCTCTCGCACCGCTCGTTGCGGCAGTACTGCTCCCCCGGGCAATCCCGGTCGCCGCGGCAGGTCCGGCGACGCGCGCAGTAGTCGCGGTCGCAGTACTCCTCGCGCGGACAGTCCCGGTCGTCACGGCACCGCCGCTTCACCACGCACCGGCGGTTGTCGCAGATCTCATCCCGCGCGCAGTCGCGGTCATCGCGGCAGGAGTCGTACCGGCTGCAACGGCCGCGGTCGCAGAACTCGTCGCTCCGGCAGTCCCGGTCGTCCCGGCAATCGTCCCGGTTCACGACGCACCGGCGGTTCTCGCAGATCTCATCCCGCGCGCAGTCGCTGTCGCGCTGGCAGGCATCGCTCCTGGTGCAGCGGCCGCGGTCGCAGAATTCGTCGCTCCGGCAGTCGCGGTCGGACGAGCACTGCTGGTTCTGCTTGGCCTTGCAGCGGCCGTTCTTGCACTTGTAGCCGCTGCAGCAGTCCTTCTTGTCGCGGCAACTGTCGCGGTCCTGGCCGCAGCGGGCGGGCTGCGCCTCCGCCGCCGCCTGCCGGGCGCCCGGCACGCCGAACAGGCCCGCCGCAAGCAGGCCGAGCGCCGCCCGCCGCGTCGGCCCGGCGCCGACGCCACGCGCCAGCCGGTCGAATCGCTCCCGATCCATCGTCTCGCAACCTCCTCGTTCCCGGGGCGCCCGGGGGCTCGTGCGGCCCCCCGGCATCCCCGGCCTGACGTTCCGCGCCCCCGGCTGCCGCCCGTTCCCCGCGGAAGGGCTCGTCATTCATCGCGCAGCGTATAGGAGGAACGTCCCGGGCGACAGCCTCGTTTCCCCGCCAACGGTCGCATTCCGGGGTCCGCCGCCCGAACGGCGCGGGGGAACCGGACGCTGTCCGGTTCCCCCGCGAGCCGCCGTTCCCGGGTGCGCTCAGTCGCAGCGGTTCCGGTAGCAACTGCGGCTGCAGCAGTCGCTGCTCCGCGCGCAGTACTCGCTGGTCCGGGCGCAATCGCTCACGCAGCGGCCGCGGTCGCAGTAGTTGCGCTTGCGGCAGTCCTGGTCGCCGCGGCAGCCGTTGACGCAGCGGCCGCGGGTGCAGATCTGCTCGATCTTGCAGTCGCGGTCCTGCCGGCACTGGTCCTGCCGCGTGCACCGCCCCTTGATGCAACTCTCGCTGCGGGCGCAATCGTAATCGCTGCGGCACTTGCTGCCGCCCTTGGACACGCACTCGCCGACGGTGCCGCTGCTCGGGTCTCCCCCCCGGCACTTCAGGCCGGAGCAGCAGTCGGTGTTGCGCAGGCAGTTGTCGCCGGAGTTGCCGCAGGCGGCGGTCGCCACGTCGGCGGCGACCCGCTTCGCCACGCCCAACCCGAACAACCCCGCCGCCAGTCCGGCCAGCGCGTTGCGCCGCGTGCAACCCTTGCCGACCCCCCGTGTCAGGGAGTCGAATGTCTCTCGATCCACGATGCTTCCCTCCTCCGCGGGTCCCTCAGCGCGCCATCCCGGTTCGCGGACCCGCCTCAGCACGAAGCTTCCCACGTTCCCGGGGGCCTTTCAACGCCGGTTTTGGCGGAACGCGTGGGGAGCGGCGGTTCACCGCCGGCAGCGGCCGTCGTCCCGGTTGCAGGTCATCGCATTGCAGCAGTCGCCGTTGCGGCGGCAGCGGTCGCCCTCGCGGCCGCAGCGGCCGTCGTTCTTGCAGCGGTCGCGCTCGCAGCGAAGCCCGCTCCGACAGTCGTTGTCGTTGTTGCAGCGGTCGCCCTTGTTGCCCTCGCCGTTGCGGCGGTTGCGGTTCTTGCACCGGTTGCGCTTGCAGCGCTCGCCGCGGCGGCAGTCCTCGTCGTCGCGGCATCGCCGGTTGGAGTCGTTCTTGTTGACGCACTGCCCGTACTCGTCCCCGCGCGCGATCCGGCACTTCAGGCCCTCGCAGCAGGCGTAGTTGGTGAAGCAGTTGTCGCCCTTCTTCGAACATCCGGCGGACACGGCGGAAACGGCCGCCCGTTCCGCCGCAGGCAGCCCGAGAAGCGCCGCCGCCAGCCCAACCACGGCCCGGCGCCGGGTGCACGCCTGGGCCGCACCCCTCACCAGCACGTCGAACACGCGCGCATCCAAGCCCATCGCTCCCTTGCCGAGGGCGTACGTTCGGTGCCGCGTATCCTACGTGAAGCGCCGTCGATTGCCCAGCCCGCCGCCATTTCGGCGCAGCCACGAAAACGCCCCCGCCGGGATACCCGGGCGGGGGCGCATTCGCCGCGTGCTGGCTGGCCGCCGGACGGCGGGCCGCCGGGCTAGCGGACTAGCGGCACTTCTTGTTGCGGCACTCGAAGCGGTTGTCGCAGTCGGAGTCCTTCTTGCACCAGTCGCCCTTGCCGCCGTGGCCGTTCTTGAACACGCAGTTGCCGGACTCGTTGTAGTAGTCGTCGGCGCCCTTGCACTTCAGGCCGCGGCAGCAATCGGTGTTGCGGAAGCACCGGTCGCGCTTGCCGCCGCACCGCTCGGTCTCGACCTCATCGGCCTCCACCACGGCCGGGGCCGCCGCCCGCGCGATACCCACGCCCGCCAGGGCGGCCGCCAGGCCCTTCATCGCCGCCCGGCGATCCGAGGCCTTCGCCATGCCCGCGATCATCCGGTCGAAGCGCTCGCTCTCCATGTCGTCCTCGTTCCTTTGCGTCTATCGGCAGGCCCACATCCGTTCGCCGGGAAACCCCGCTCGCTCTGCCGGCGGGAAGCCTACGCCTGCACCCGTCCCGTTTCAAGGCAGAACCGGCGCAATCCGGCGAATGTGCGCGTGTTGCCGCCGGGTTCGCCCCGGCTGCGGCCTCCACCTGACGGAACCTCCGCATCGGAGCGGACCACTACCCCTTCGCCGCGGCAATGCGAAACCGGCCGGGGCTGCCCGGCCGGTTTCGCGGATGTGATCGTGGACGCTGGCTGCCCGGCGCTACCGGCAGCGGCGGCGCTGGCACACGAAGCGCTTGTCGCAGTCGGAGTCCTTCTTGCACCAGTCGCCCTTGTTGCCGTGGCCGCCCTTGAACTTGCAGTAGCCGATGATCCCGTAGTCGGGATCGCCGCCCTTGCACTTCAGGCCGTCGCAACAGTCGGTGTTGCGCAGGCAGCTTTTGCGCTTGCCCCCGCACTTCTCGGTCTCGACTTCCTCGGCCGCCTCCACCAGCGGCGCCGCCGCTCGCACCAGGCCGGCGCCCGCCAGCGCCGCCGCCAACCCCTTGACCGCGGTGCGGCGATCGGCCGCCGCCGCCATGCCCGCAATCATCCGGTCGAACCGCTTGCCTTCCATCATATGGGCTCCTGATCTTGCGCTCGCGCGGCCCGCCGACGTGGACGGCGGCCGCGCCGCATCCTGCGAGATCTGCCGGCTCACCCGAGCCCGGCCTCTCCGCTCCGGATTGCGCATCCTTCGTGCCACGGAACGGCGCATCCCGCCCCGGAAACCGGAACGGGATGCCGTCTCATGCCATGCCGTCAATCTCGCCCCGGCAAAATCCGGCGCGGCCGCGGCCGTCGCTACGCCCCGACGTCGCTCCGTTGCTGCGTCGCTAGCGCTCGCATTTCCGCTGCATGCAGCGGAAGCCGCCGCAACAGTCGCGGTTCTGCGTGCAGAAGTTGCCGCGCCTGCCGCATCGCTTCTTGTACCGGCACTTCCCGACCTGCTCCTCGCCATCCTTCCGGCAGACGAGGCCGCCGCAGCAGTTCCGGTTGATCGCGCACTGCTGCCCCTTGCGCCCGCACCCCGCCTTCGCCGCCGGTCCGGCGGCGAGCCCGGCCAGCCCCAGCAGGCCGCCCGCCAGCGTCCGCGCCGCCTGCCGCCGCGTCGCCGCGCCGCTCACCGCGAGCGCCAGCGCATCGAATCGCGCCCGGTCCATCGTCCGCACCTCCCGCCTTGCCCGTTGCGCCACGCCGCGCCTTCGGCGCCAAAGATAGACGACCGGTCCCCTGCCGGGGCCGCCCGCCCTCCAGCCGTTACCTTTCGCCCGCAGTAAAGGGCTTCCCGAAGGATCAACGTTGGGGTATCCTAGCAGTGAAAAGGCAGATAGTCGCCGTACGGTCGCGCCCGGAACGCGGGTCAGATCGATGGCGCGGCTCACGAAGGCGTCGTCTCGGCCCCGGGGAGGTACCGATGGAGTCTCGCGCGTTTGACCGGATGGCCCGGCTGCTGGCCGGGGCGGCCACGCGCCGCCAGGGCCTCGCCGCCCTCGCCGGCGCGCTCGCTGGTGCGGCGTTCACCGCTGGCCCCGCCACCGCCGGCAAGGGCAACCCGAAGGGCAGGAAGCCCGAGGCCTCCGGGCCCTGCGGCGACGGCTCCCGCAAGGACAACCGCTGCACGAACGACAAGCAGTGCTGCACCGGCATCTGCGACGTCAAACCCGGCAAGAAAAACAAGGACAAGGCCGGGCGTTGCCGCTGCCTCAAGAACGGCAAGGCCTGCAAGGCCGACAAGAACTGCTGCACCACCTCCGTCTGCTTCAACGGCTCCTGCGCCGCCTGCCGCAAGCCCAATCAGTCCTGCGACGGCAACGGCGATTGCTGCGGCGGCAATTTCTGCATCGGCAAGGTCTGCCAGGCCTGCCGCGACAACGACCAGTCCTGCACCGCCAGCAGCGACTGCTGCTCCGGTCTCGCCTGCTATAACAGCTCCTGCGCCCCCTGCGTGGCCGACGGCAAGGCCTGCTCCGCCAACGCCGACTGCTGCACCGGCCTTGGCTGCTACAACGGCTCCTGCTCCATCTGCGTCACCGACGGACAGACCTGCTCCTCTGACGAGCAATGCTGCTCCGGGTCGGTCTGCTTCGAGGGCCTCTGCGCCCTGCCCAGGTCGGTCCCGAACGGCGACGCCTGCATCGACGGGCTCGATTCCTGCACCGACCCCGACGCCTCCTGCACCATGTACCAGTTCGAGGAGCCCGTCGGCACCTACTGCCTCCTCCCGCGGAAGGCCAACTGCTCCCGCGACCTGGACTGCGTCTCCCGCGACTGCCCGGGCGATGTCTGCGTCGCCTGCAGCCACCCGGCTTGCACCAATGCCTGCGAGCCCATCGTCTGCAAGAACGGCTGCACGTACAACACCATCCAGGCGGCGATCGACAACGCCTCCGAGGGCGACGTGATCGACATCGGGCGCGGCGAGTACCGCGAGAACCTGATCGTCTTCCAGAGCGTCACGCTGCGCGCCTGCAAGGGCCAACCGGTCACCATCCAGAACAAGGACTACAACGTCCGCACCATCACCGTGACCGGCGAGTACTTCCTCGGCCTCATCGACATCACCGTCGAGGCCCTGTCCGACCTTGCCTCAGGCCGCATGGGCGGCGGCATCGAAACCCGGGGCAGCCTCGCCCTGTTCCGCTACTCGGCGGTCCGCAACGGCGAGTGGCCCGTCGGCGGCGGCATCCTCGCCGGCGAGTTCGACACCGTCGACGAGTTCAATCCGACCGGCCTGATCAACCCCGCCGAGAGCGAGGGTGGAGCCTTCGAAATCAACATCCTCGACCAGTCCATCGTCGAGGACAACACCGCCCTCTACGCGGGCGGCGGCATCTTCGCCGGCTGGTATGGACAGGAGGAGTTCAACCCGAAGAACGGGTACCCCCGCTTCGAGGTCTACCTCGACGGCTCGGCCATGGTCAAGGACAACACCGTCCTCAACGAACTGCAGGTCAGGGTCGGCGGGTTCACGCCCGCGGCGGAGCGCTCGGCCCGCTACCAGGGAGTCAGCCCCGCAGGCGCCGACCGGCGCGCGAGCCGGTTCGGCGGGACCACCCCCGGCGGGGGGGCCCCCCCCCCCCCCCCCGACCCCGCCCGCACCGGGGCCCGCAACAGCCACGCGGCCGCACGCCGCGGCCGCGGG